>CAYTWY010000001.1:0-45697 GCA_964440925.1 uncultured Propionivibrio sp.
TAGGTGGCGGGGCAGCACGAGGCTTCGCCCATATCGGCGTCATCAAGACCCTGGAAGCCCAGGGCATCTCTCCGGAAATCATCGTCGGCACCAGCGCCGGAGCCGTCGTCGGCGCACTTTACGCGGCCGGCAATAGCGGGTTCGACCTGCAGAAACAGGCTTTCAAACTCGACGAATCGAAAATCAGCGACTGGTCGCTCCCCGACCGCGGCATCATCAAGGGCGAGTCGCTACAGCAATTCATCAACGAGGCCGTCGGACAAAAACCAATCGAGGCGCTGAAGAAAACTTTTGCCGTATTGGCCACCGACCTGAACAGTGGCGAAAGCATCCTGTTCCGCACCGGCAATACCGGTATGGCGGTTCGCGCCTCATCGACAGTTCCCGGCGTTTTCCGTCCGGTCAACATCAACGGACACGATTACGTCGACGGCGGACTGTCCAGCCTGATTCCGGTGCGCAGCGCGCGCAAACTGGGTGCGGACATCGTCATCGCCGTAGACATCTCGGCCAAACCAGGCAACCAGGAGGTCAAAAGCACACTCGACATTCTCCTGCAAACATTCACCATCATGAGCCAGAACCTAGCGCGTTACGAACTCAAGGAAGCCGATATCGTCATTCGTCCGCAACTTGGTGCTTTCCGCTCAACCGATTTTCAGGCGCGCCACGATGCCATTCTGGAAGGCGAGAAAGCGGCCCAAGCGGCGCTGCCGCTGATCCGCGAAGCCATACGCAAGGCCTCGGGCGCCTGATCCTGCCTGTGGTTGCTCCGCAAACTTCTAGCCCAAGCCGTCCAGGGCGTCCCAGCGTTCCAGCAAGGCCATCAGTTCATCGTCGATCTCGGCCAGGCGCGAAGAGAGGCGATGCGCGTCCTGCGCTTCGGCGTGGTAAAGCGCCGGATCCTGCAACTGCTGAGCGATGCTCTTCTGCTCATCTTCCAATACGGCGATACGTCCGGGCAATTCGGCCAACTCGCGCGTTTCCTTGTAGCTTAATTTCCGGGCGCCATCACTTCTCGTCCTGGGCGCCGGCACCTCCTGCGTTGCCGGCGCACTTCTTTTCGCCTCGGGTTTGGCCCCATCTGCGGCATTGCGCCGCGCCTGACAATCGGCCCAATCCTGGTACCCGCCGGCGTATTCGCGCCACAGCCCGTCGCCTTCGGCAGCGATCGTCTGGGTTACCACATTGTCGACAAAGGCGCGGTCATGGCTGACGAGGAAAAGCGTTCCCGTATATTCCTGCAACAACTGCTCGAGCAACTCCAGAGTCTCGATGTCCAGATCGTTGGTCGGTTCATCGAGCACCAACACATTGGCCGGCCGGGCAAACAGGCGTGCCAGCAAAAGGCGGTTGCGCTCCCCTCCCGACAGCGACTTGACCGGAGAGCGCGCACGCTGCGGAGCAAACAGGAAATCGCCGAGATAGCCGATCACGTGTTTTTTCTCATTCCCGATCTGCACATAATCCGAGCCGGGTGAAATGACATCGACCAATGCCGCCTCCTCGTCAAGCTGGGTTCGGAACTGGTCAAAATAGGCAATCTGCAACTTGCTGCCCAGACGCACCGTCCCGGAATCGGGCGCCAACTCGCCGAGAATCAAACGCAACAGCGTAGTTTTGCCGGCGCCATTCGCACCAATCAAACCGATTTTGTCGCCACGCTGCAAGCGGCAGGAAAAATCGCGCACCACGGTTTTTTCGCCAAAGCACTTGCTGACGCCATCCAACTCGGCAACCAGGCGGCCGCTTTTGTCGCCAGCATCGAGGGCCAGATCCACCTTGCCCTGCCGCTCGCGCCGCGCTGCCCGCTCACGACGCAACTGTTCCAGGCGCAGTACGCGCCCCTCGTTACGCGTCCGACGCGCTTCAACGCCCTTGCGAATCCAGACTTCTTCCTGCGCCAGAAACTTGTCGAATTTGGCGTTGCTGATCGCCTCGTCGTGCAGAAGCTGTTCCTTTCTTGCCTGATAAACACCAAAGCGCCCAGGAAACGACAGCAGACGACCGCGATCGAGTTCGACAATGCGCGTTGCCACGCGCTCCAGAAAGCGCCGGTCATGGGTAATAAAAACCATGGACACCGAGGAAGAAACCAGCATTTCCTCCAACCATTCGATAGCACCGATATCGAGATGGTTGGTCGGCTCGTCAAGAAGCAGCATTTGTGGCGAGACTGCCAGAGATTGCGCCAAAGCCAGGCGCTTCTTCTGCCCACCGGAAAGCGTCCCTACCCGCGCCTCCGCATCCAGCGAAAAACGCTGAATCACGCGCTCCGCCTGCGCCTCGAACGACCAGGCATCAAGGGATTCTAACCGCCCCTGTAATTGATGCAGGCGTTCGAGCAGCGCTTCCTGGTCTGCCGTCGCCTCACCCACGGCATGCGCAACAGCATGATATTCCGCCAGCAGTGCGGAGACCTCACCCATCCCCGCAACCACCGCTTCGAACACCGAAAGTCCGGCATCGAACGGTGGCTCCTGCGGCACGTACCCCATCCGGATATCGGCTTGCCGCCACACAGTGCCTTCGTCGAGGACTCCCTTCCCGGCCAGAACGCGCAGCAGGGAAGACTTGCCGCAACCATTGCGCCCGATCAACGCCACGCGCTCTCCCGGATCAAGCTGAAAATCGGCATGGTCGAGAAGGGGAACATGGCCATAGGCGAGCGAGGCATCGGACAGGATCAGGTGCGGCATAGGTCGGTCTGCTGAGGGGGAAATGACGAAAGAAGCCACCATCCGGAACGACGGCCCCGGATGGCGTCCCCGAGAGGAATCGAACCTCTAATTGCCCCTTAGGAGGGGGCGGTTATATCCATTTAACTACGGGGACGCGGCAGAGCGGGCATTGTACACGACTGGAGCCGGAACAGACGCTCACGACATGGCCGCACGAATCGAAGCGCAAGTCCTCGGGCGTTTGCAAAGCGCTATTTGAAGTGCTGGTCGATGAGATTGTGGTGTCGGGCAACACGGCAACCATGAGAGGAAGTTACACAACACTAGCGGATGGGGAGTCAAAGCCCCCAAAAAGTCCCGTAGAAAGAAAAAAGCCAATCTTTCGATTGGCCTAAGTGCTTGCTACTTCTCTCAAAATCATGGCGCGCCCGGAGCGATTCGAACGCCCGACCCCTTGGTTCGTAGCCAAGTACTCTATCCAACTGAGCTACGGGCGCGCTGTCATTTTTGAAGTGGCGAATTATACAGAGCCAACCTCTCCTGCTCAAGTGATTTTTTCTTTTTTCGATTCCGGAACCGTAAAGACTTTTTTCCTTTTGTGCAACAAGGTTGCATTTGAAAAAAGAATCGGGCAGCATTGGCCACCCCGTTTTCCCGTTTGACGAAACCTGAAGCGTATGCGCATGCAAAGCCTGCATTCCGACACAGCACTGAGTACCGGCGCCGTGCGCCGCTTGGCCTGGGCGCTTCCCGTCCTGCTCTTCCTGTGGGTCAGCGTTTACTGGGCGCTGTCATGACCTTTCCGGCCAAACCGCTTCTGCGTTTTGACAATCTGACTCTCGGTTATAACCGGCACCCGGCGGTTCATCACCTCTGCGGCGAAATTACCGCCGGTAGCCTATTGGCCGTCGTCGGCCCCAATGGTGCCGGCAAATCCTCCCTGCTCAAGGGAATCATCGGAGAACTGCGTCCAATCCAGGGACATGTCGAACTGTTTGGCCTGCCACGCGAAAAAATCGCCTATCTGACGCAACAGTCGACCCTTAACGCGGCCTTTCCCATACTTATTTATGACTTCGTCGCCATGGGTCTCTGGGCCCAATACGGCGCTTTCCACGCGTTGGACAGGGGCGCCCGGGCTCGTATCGAGGAGGCTATTGCCGCCGTCGGGCTGCACGGTCTGGAAGATCGCCCCATCGGACAGCTTTCGGGAGGACAACTGCAAAGAGCACGCTTTGCCCAGGTCATGATGCAGGATTCTCCGCTGGTTCTGCTCGACGAACCTTATGGGGCCATCGACGCCAAAACGGTAAACGATCTGTCCACACTGGTTCGGCGCTGGAACAGCGAAGATCGGACGGTGATCAGCGTGCTGCACGATTTCCGCCATGTGCGCGAGGAATACCCGCAAACTCTGCTCCTGGCGCGCGAGATGATCGCGTTTGGCGCAACGGATACCGTTCTCAGCGAGGAAAATCTGCTGCGCGCACATCAGCGCTTCGAGATAGCGCACGAAGCCATGCCCGTACCGATCTGTCGCATTGACGTAAACCATGGAGAGCAGGCGCGATGAGCACGGTGGTCGATCTGATCCTAGCCTGCCCACTGATTTCCCCGTTCATCGAGTTCGGCTTTATGCGCCGCGCCCTCGTCGGCTGCCTGGCGTTATCGCTGGGGGCAACACCTATCGGCGTATTTCTGATGCTGCGTCGCATGAGTCTGGCCGGTGACGCACTATCGCACGCCATCCTTCCGGGAGCCGCCATCGGCTATCTGCTTGCTGGCCTTTCGCTACCGGCCATGACCCTGGGCGGCCTCGTCGCCGGCATTGCCGTAGCCCTGCTGGCCGGGGGGCTGGCGCGAAATTCGGTCATCAGCGAAGACACCAGTCTGGCAACTTTCTATCTGATCTCCCTCTCCGCCGGCGTGCTGATCATTTCCATGCGCGGCAGCAGCGTCGATCTGCTTCATGTCCTGTTCGGCAGCGTCCTCGCCTTGGACGATGCCGCACTGCTGTTGCTCGCCGGGTTTGCCTCGTGCTCGATCGTTGCCCTCGCCGTCGGTTTGCGACTGCTCGTCCTCGAATGCTGCGACCCATCGCTGCTCGCGCGCATCAGCCGCTTGAGTCCCGTAGCACATTACGGTTTCATGGTACTGCTCGTTCTCAACCTGATCGGTGGATTTCACGCCCTGGGAACCTTGATGGCCGTCGGCATCATGATTCTGCCGGCGGCTGCAGCCCGTTTCTGGGTCAATAATATAGCCTGCCTTCTGCTGGTAGCGGTTGGCGTCGCCTTTAGCGGAGCATTGGCCGGCCTGCTGCTTTCCTACCACGCCAACCTGCCCGCCGGACCAGCGATTGTCCTGACGCTGGGCGCCGCTCTTGTCATCTCCATAGCCATCGGCCCGCTCGGTCCGCTGGTCGGCCGTCTGCGCCCACGCTGGCACTTCGAACACTGAACGAAAAAAGGAAATCGCCATGCGCTTTTGCGGAAAAAACCGATTCTGCCTCGGAATGACATTCCTCTTCTTTCTTGGCGGAAATCCTGTTCTGGCCGGGCCCATCGACGTCGTTGCCAGTTTCAGCATCCTCGCCGACATAACGCGCCAGATTGGCGCCGAGCGGGTTCGGGTATACGCCCTGGTCGGAAACAACGCCGATGCGCATGTTTATCAACCCACGCCAGCCGATGCGAAGATCATTTCCAGAGCCAGGCTGGTGATTGTCAACGGACTGGGTTTCGAAGGCTGGATCGACCGTCTGATCAAGTCGTCCGGATACCGGGGAAGGATTCTCGTCGCCAGCAATGGAGTGAAAACACTCGCGCTCGCGCATGAAGATAAAGGACACCACAACCATCATGGCGATATCGATCCGCATGCCTGGCAGGATCCGGTCAATGTCTTGCGCTACGCCGACAACATCGCCATGGCTCTTGGCGAAACCGATCCGGAAGGGAAAGCCTTCTACCAGCACAATGCCGAAAGATACAAACGTGACATCCGCGCATTGGACAACCAACTGCGCAAGACTTTCTCGGCCATCGCCAGCGAAAAGCGCAAGCTGGTAACTTCGCATGCGGCATTCGGCTATTTCGGGCGCGCTTATGGCCTCTACTTCATCTCCCCGGTAGGCCTTAGCACCGATGCCGAAGTCTCGGCGGCGCATATCGGGAATATCATCCAGCTGATTCGCCGCGAACGCATCCCTGCCGTTTTTATGGAAAACATCTCCGACCCGCGTCTGCTCGAACGCATCCGCACCGAATCCGGTGCAACGATCGGCGGCACGCTGTATGCCGATGCCCTGTCCGGCCGCGACGGCCCCGCGGCAACCTATCTCGACATGATGCGATACAATTCCAAAAGCATTGCAAAAGCACTGTCAAAATAAAACATGAAGACTTGCCGCATCACGATTCTCGGCCTCGCTGCAACAATCCTGCTGGCACTGCTGGCCTTCTCCGGATTACGGGCTTACGACCAGACTACCTGGGCGCTGGAAACATTTCCGGTGGTCCTCGTTCTGATCGTCACGGCGAAGAGCTATCGCCGTTTCCCCCTGACAGACCTGCTTTACGCCTGCATCTTCGTACACGCCCTGATATTGATCGTCGGGGGAATCTACTCTTACGCAAAGGTTCCGCTCGGCTTCCAGATCGCCGACTGGCTACATCTTGCACGCAACCCCTACGACAAGGTCGGACACTTCTTTCAGGGCTTCGTCCCTGCGCTGGCCGCACGCGAGATTCTCATTCGCGGCCACTTTGTAAATGGCCGCCGGATGCAGTCCTTCCTCGTCCTATGCATTGCTCTCGCGGTCAGTGCTTCGTACGAGCTACTGGAATGGGGGGTGGCAGAAATTCTTGGCCAGGGCGCAGAAGCTTTCCTCGGCACCCAAGGCGATGAATGGGACACCCAGTCGGACATGCTGATGGCGCTGATCGGCGCCACCGCCGCCCTGGCTTTCCTGTCCCGCACACACGACCGGCAAATCGCGCGCCTCTCTCCGTCTACAGCACTTTCCCCGGATTCATCAACCCTTGCGGATCAATCGCCCGCTTGATGGCACACATCATGTCCATTTCCACCACACTCTTGTAGCGCCGCATCTCTTCGCGCTTAAGCTGCCCGATGCCATGCTCGGCACTGATACTGCCGCCGAGCTCATGCGCAAGATCGTGGACGATTTTATTCACATCTTCTTGCCGGGCAATAAATTCCGCGTTCTCGCCAGCCAGCGGCTTCGATTGGTTATAGTGCAGGTTGCCATCCCCGACATGCCCGAAGGTGACGATCCGGATGCCCGGAAATGCTTCGTTCAGGGCCGCATCGGCGCGCCGGACAAACTCGGCGATGCGTGAGACCGGAACGGAAATATCGTGCTTGATGCTGACTCCTTCGATCTTCTGCGCTTCACCGATATCTTCGCGCAAGGCCCACAGACGGCGTGCCTGATCCCCGCTCTGGGCAATGACGGCATCGCAGATCGAGGCGCGATCGAATGCCTGCTCCAGGAAGTCCTGCATTGCCTCATCCAGCACGGCCTTCTCGCCGAAGCTGGACAGCTCGACCAGCAGGAACCATGAGCTGCGGGCCAGCGGTGGCTGAGCGCCGGGAATATTCTTGAGCACGAGATCCAGAGCCACTTCCGAGACCAGTTCGCAGGCTGTCAGTTCCGCACCGAAAGCCGCGCTCAATGCCGCGAAGAGATCAACTGCCGCTTCCGGCGACTCGAGGGCCAGCCAGACCGTACACATTGCCCGCGGCAACGGAAAAAGTTTTAGCACTGCGGCGGTAATGATTCCCAGCGTACCTTCGGCGCCGATAAACAGTTGCTTGAGATCGTACCCCGTGTTGTCCTTGCGTAAACCGCGCAGACCATTCCAGATCTCACCGTTCGGGAGAACAACCTCCAGCCCCAACGTCAGTTCACGCGTATTGCCGTAGCGCAGCACCTGTACACCACCGGCATTGGTCGATAAATTGCCACCAATCTGGCAACTGCCTTCGGCCGCCAGAGACAACGGGAAGAGTCGACCCTTGGCCGACACGGCCTCCTGCAAGGTCTGCAGCACGCAGCCGGACTCGACGGTCACTGTATTATTGGCAAGATCGAGCGCCCGGATCTTGTTCATGCGCGACAGACTGATGAGAACCGCGCTGCCGCTCGCATCCGGGATGCCCGCGCCACAGTGGCTGGTATTGCCACCTTGCGCCACCATCGGCACCCCGGCCTCGGCACAAAGGCGTACCACTGCCGACACCTCCGCCGTGCATCCGGGACGCACGGCACAACACACCGCGCCACGATAACGTCCGCGCCAATCAACAAGACAGGGCGCCAGATCGTCGGCAGAGGTGAGGACGTTTTCGCCCCCGATGAGGCGCGCAAACTGTTCAATCAGATTCATCTGTTCCACGCCCGCCCTCCTGAAATACCACGCCCGCGACGCAAAGCGCCACGCTCAGTCTGCCGGCACCTCGGCATACAAATCGTGTTCGTCGGCATCGACCACCTTGACCTTGAGAAAATCGCCCGGTTCGGCCGCGAAAAAATCGTCGATAAAAACCAGACCATCGATTTCCGGCGCATCGGCAGAAGAGCGCGCAATCGTTCCTTCTTCGTCGACAGCATCGACCAGCACCGTAACTTCCCGCCCGATCTTGGCGGCCAGCAATTCAGCCGAAATATCTTCCTGCACATCCATCAGACGCCTCCGCCGTTCGTCACGCACGGCATCCGGAACTCCTCCCGGCAAGAGATTCGCCGCAGCGCCATCGACCGGCGAATAGGCAAAGCAACCGACGCGATCCAGACGCGCTTCCTCAATGAAGGCCAACAATTCTTCGAATTCCGCTTCGGTCTCACCGGGGAAACCGGTGATAAAGGTGCTGCGCAAGGTGATATCCGGGCAAACGGAGCGCCAGGCCCTGATTCGCTGCAGATTGTTCTCGGCACTGGCCGGACGTTTCATGGCCTTGAGAATGCGCGCATTGGCATGCTGCAAGGGCACGTCAAGATAAGGCAGGATTTTCCCCTCGGCCATCAGCGGCAACAATTCGTCGATGCTCGCGTACGGATAGACATAATGCAGGCGCACCCAGATACCGAATTCGGCCAGAGCCTCGCACAGGTCCTTCAGCCGTGTCTTGACCGGCCGGCCGCCGATGAACCCGGTCCGATATTTCACATCCTGCCCATACGCGCCGGTATCCTGAGAAATGACCAGCAATTCACGCACCCCGGCCTCGGCCAGATAACGTGCCTCCTGCACTACATCGCCGATCGGCCGGCTAACCAGCGGACCGCGCAAGGAGGGAATGACGCAAAAGGTACAACTATGGTTACAGCCTTCGGAAATTTTCAGATAGGCAAAATGCGCCGGAGTCAGCCGGATGCCCTGCGGCGGAATCAGACTACTGAAGGGGTCATGCGGCGACGGCAGATGCGCGTGTACATGCTGCAAGACTTCATCCGCGGCATGCGGCCCGGTAATGGCCAACACCTGCGGATACGCTGCGCGCACCACATCTTCTTTCGCTCCCAGACAGCCGGTGACAATCACCTTGCCGTTCGCCGCCAGCGCCTCGGCGATGGCATCGAGCGATTCCTCCACGGCGGCGTCGATGAAACCACAAGTATTGACAATCACCAGATCAGCGCCCTCATACGAAGGCGAAATGAGATAGCCTTCGGCACGCAACCTGGTGAGAATATGCTCGGAATCAACGAGCGCCTTCGGACATCCGAGGGACACCAGACCGACCTGAGGTATTTTTTCGGTGCTATGCAATGCGTGCATCCCGACGTTCAAAATTTGGATTCAACGAAGTATCCGGGAAATCCACCCGGAAAACTGCGAATAGAGCCGATCATTCCCACTCGATGGTTGCCGGCGGTTTTCCGGAAATGTCATACACCACACGGTTAATACCGCGCACCTCGTTGATGATGCGATTGGAAACCTTGCCCAGCAAGCTGTGCGGCAATTCGGCCCAGTGCGCCGTCATGAAGTCCTGCGTCTGGACGGCACGCAGGGCGACAACGTATTCGTAAGTACGCCCGTCGCCCATCACCCCGACCGCCTTGACCGGAAGAAAAACGGCAAAAGCCTGGCTGGTTTTGTCGTACCAGTCGGCCGCGCGCAACTCGTCGATAAAAATGGCATCGGCACGGCGCAGAAGGTCGGCGTATTCTTTTTTTACTTCGCCGAGAATGCGCACACCGAGTCCGGGGCCCGGGAACGGATGGCGGTACACCATCTCGTGTGGCAGGCCAAGCGCAATACCGAGCTCGCGCACTTCGTCCTTGAACAGCTCGCGCAAAGGCTCAAGAAGCTTCAGATTCAGGGTTTCCGGCAATCCACCGACGTTGTGGTGACTCTTGATGGTATGCGCCTTCTTGGTTTTACTACCGGCAGACTCGATCACATCCGGATAGATCGTTCCCTGGGCGAGCCACCTAGCATTCTGCAGTTTCTTCGATTCAGCCTGAAACACTTCGACAAATTCGCGACCGATGATCTTGCGTTTGGCTTCAGGGTCCGAAACCCCTTTCAGATGCCCGAGGAACTGCTCGGTTGCATCGACATGGATAACCTTGACCCCCAGATTCCGCGCAAAGGTCTGCATGACCTGCTCCGCCTCATTGAGGCGCAATAATCCGTTATCGACGAAAACACAGGTCAGCTGATCGCCAATCGCCCGATGCAGCAGAGCGGCAACTACCGAGGAATCCACTCCGCCCGACAGGCCCAGGATCACTTCTTCCTTGCCCACCTGCGCCCGTACCTTCTCGACCGCTTCATTGACATAGTCGGGCATGTTCCAGTCGTGTCCACAAGCGCAGATTTCATGCACAAAGCGGGCAAAAATATCTTTCCCCTTCAGGGTATGCGTGACCTCGGGATGGAATTGCACGGCGTAGAACTTGCGCGATTCGTCCGCCATCGCAGCAATCGGACACGAGGCACTGCTGGCGATAACTTTGAACCCCTCGGGCAACTCGGTCACCTTGTCGCCGTGGCTCATCCACACGTCGAGCACGCCTTGCCCGTCCGCGTCGCAACGATCGTAAATGCCATTGAAAAGTGCCGAGTTACCTTGCGAACAAATTTCCGCATAACCAAACTCCCTCTTGCCGGAGCTCTCGACCTTTCCGCCCAGCTGTTGCGCCATGGTCTGCATGCCGTAGCAGATTCCGAGCACCGGGACCCCAAGATCGAATACTGCCTGCGGAGCGCTCCATTCTTGCGCTTCATACACCGAATTGGGGCCGCCCGACAGAATGATTCCCTGCGGATTGAAGGCGCGGACAAACTCATCACTGACATCGAACGGGTGAAGCTCACAATAGACCTGCTGCTCACGGACACGCCGGGCGATAAGCTGGGAGACCTGCGAACCAAAATCGAGAATAAGAATTTTCTGGTGAGCCATTTTTAAGCCTTGAATGAACAAGGGCGGCTGCTTGAGCCGCCCTCGGGACACGAAACCGCTTAATCGAGATGGTAGTTCGGTGCTTCCTTGGTAATCTGGACATCATGCACGTGAGACTCGCGGACGCCGGCCGAGGTAATCTCGACAAACCCTGCCCGCTCATGCATCTCGTCAATCGTTGCGCAACCAAGATACCCCATCGAGGAACGCAAGCCGCCCATCAGCTGGTGAACCACCGCCAGAACCGGTCCCTTATAGGGAACACGCCCCTCGATACCTTCCGGCACGAGTTTGTCGACATTCGATGCGCTGTCCTGGAAGTAGCGATCCGCAGCCCCTGCCGCCATGGCGCCGATCGACCCCATGCCACGATAGGATTTGTAGGAACGCCCCTGGAACAATTCCACGTCGCCGGGCGCCTCCTCTGTGCCGGCAAACAGCCCGCCGAGCATAACGGCATCGGCTCCAGCGGCAATCGCCTTGCAGATGTCTCCGGAATAGCGGATTCCACCATCGGCAACAACCGGAACACCGCTCCCTTTCAAGGCATCGGAAACCATCTGCACAGCGGTAATCTGCGGCACACCGACTCCCGCCACGATACGCGTGGTACAAATGGAACCGGGGCCGATACCGACCTTGACCCCGTCCGCGCCATGATCGGCAAGCGCCCGCGCGGCATCGGCCGTGGCAATGTTCCCGCCAATCACTTCAACCGAAGGAAAGTTTTTCTTGACCCAGCAAACCCTGTCCAGAACACCTTGCGAATGGCCGTGTGCCGTATCCACGACGATAACATCCACTCCGGCCTCGGCCAGCAGTTCGGCGCGTTCCTCGGTTCCCGCCCCGACACCGATCGCCGCGCCGACGCGCAAGCGTCCCATCGCATCTTTGCTTGAAGCAGGATACTCGGTCGTTTTGATGATGTCCTTGACCGTAATCAGGCCGCGCAATTCGAAGGCGTCGTTGACCACCAGAACCCGTTCGAGGCGATGCTTGTGAATCAGCGCCTTGCCCTCCTCCACCGTCGCTCCTTCCCGGACCGTAACCAGTCTCTCGCGCGGTGTCATGATATTGCTGACCGGCTGATTAAGGTTCGTCTCGAAGCGCAAATCACGATTGGTCACGATACCGACAACCACCTTGCCTTGCAGCACGGGAAACCCGGAGATCTTGTGCATCCGGGTAAGTTCACAGACTTCGCGCACGGTCATCGTCGGCGGAATGGTAATCGGATCTTTCAGGATGCCAGATTCGAACCGTTTTACTTTCGATACTTCGGCAGCCTGCACCTTCGCCGTCAGATTCTTATGTACGATGCCGATTCCGCCTTCTTGCGCCAGAGCAATGGCCAGGCGGCTTTCGGTCACGGTATCCATGGCCGCGGAGACGAGCGGCATATTAAGGTTTATATTACGCGTCAGACGTGTCTTCAGACTGACATCACGCGGCAAAACGGAAGAGTGCGCAGGAACGAGGAGGACGTCATCAAACGTGAGAGCCCTTTGAATTAAACGCATAGCTTATAATCCGAGGTCACAAAAACGCATTATACAGCATGCCAAGTCGAGACTGGATGACCATGAAACGCTTTGCCATCACCGCATTCGCGATGTTTTTCGCTACTCTGGCCGAGGCGCAGATATATCAATGGAAGGACGAAAACGGCAAAACCGTCATGTCCGATATCCCACCCGCCGGCCGGGTTCGACAGCAACGACAGTTAAGCGGTGAGTCATCAACGACCGTAACCCCACCAGCCCAAAAATCCGTCGCTGATCGCGATCTGGAATTCCGCAAACGGCAAAAAGATAGCCAGGAAGCCGAGGATAAAACACGCAAGGAGCAGGCTGCAGCGCAAGACAAAAAGGAAAACTGCGCTGCCACGCGCCGCTACCTGCAGACTCTCGAATCCGGCGAGCGCATCGCCTTGCGCGACGACAAGGGAGAGCGTTACTTCATGGAAGACGCACAGCGCGAAGCGGAAATAGCCAAGGCACGCCAGAACATCCGCACACAGTGCCAGTAAAGGGCGGGAGCGAACTGAACTTTTAAACTGTTTCCGCTTCGCCGGCACCTTTTTTCATAATTTTCCCCTCCGCCACACGCTGTTTGCGCACCAGTTTCGGATCGGCAATCAATGGCCGATAGATTTCCACCCGATCCCGGTCACGCAGCGGGGTTTCCGGCTTGGCCAGTTTGGAGAACACACCGACCTTGTTCTTGGCCAGATCGATTTCGGGATGCTTTTGCAGCATTCCCGATGCCTCGATGGCCTGCTGCACGGTGGCTCCCGCCGGCAAACTGAGGCCAACGATCTCCTGTTTATCAGCCAAGGGATAAACAACCTCGACACGGATTGTTTCAGACATTTGGAACTCCATAAACAGTATCGGCACGCCTGACAAAGGCATCAACAAAGGTATTGGTAATCTGTCCAAAAAGCGAGCCGATAATTTTTTCGAACATTTTGCTGGAGAATTCGTAGGACATCTGGAATTCGACCTTGCAGGCGTTCTCTGCCAGGGGCCTAAACAACCAACCACCCTCCAGGCGACGAAAAGGGCCATCGACCAGCCTGATGCGCATCGCCGAAGGAATATCCTTGTGGTTCTCTGTCGTAAAGTGCGATCTGATACCCAGATAATCGATATGCAGGGTCGCCACTGTCTTCTTCTCGTCACGAAAATCCACCTGCGTACGGCTGCACCAGGGCAGAAACGCGGGATAGCTTTCAATATCTTCAACGAGATCGAACATCTGCTGCGCAGAGCGTTCGATCAATAGCGATTTCTTAACCAGAGCCATCCCTAGCAGTGCCTCGTCAATCCTGTAGAATCGTCATTTTAACATCGCCCCATAATGAACCCCGAGAGTTGCAATGAGCATCATTACCAATAAAAAGGCCTTTCACGATTTTTTCATCGAAGAGAAATTCGAGGCCGGCGTTTGCTTGCAAGGATGGGAAGTCAAGGCCATTCGCGCCGGCAGGGCAAACATCAAGGAATCCTACGTTGTCATCCGCAACGGCGAAATGTTCATTTTTGGCATGCACATTTCTCCTTTGAGCGAAGCCTCCACACATATCAAGCCCGATCCGGTTCGCACGCGCAAACTGCTTCTGCATGCCAGACAGATCGACAAGCTGATTGGCCAGGTCGAACGCGCGGGATACGCCTTACTACCGCTCGACCTGCATTTTCAGCGCGGCCGGATCAAGGCTGAAATCGGATTGGCCAAGGGCAAGAAGCAACACGACAAACGCGACGCCGAAAAAGATCGCGACTGGGCACGAGAAAAAGCCCGTCTGATGCGCATCAAGGTCTGAATCAGATCGTCCGACGCTGCCTCACCGTCTCGAACAGACAAATGGCGGCGGCGGCACCGACGTTGAGCGATTCACACCCGCCCGGCATGGGGATGCAAATCCGCTGACGCACAGCGGCGGCAACCACAGTTCGTACGCCCAACCCCTCGCTGCCAAACACCCAGGCCACAGGTGCCTGCAAATTAAGCGCATAGAGATCAAGAGAGGCATCGAGTGCCGTCAATACGGCCTGCCCACGAAAAGCACTGAGAAACTCGGGCAGGGCACAGGACTCATGGATATCCAGCAAAAAATGAGCCCCCATACCGGCTCGCAGAACCTTGGGCGACCAGACCTGAGCGCAATCGGGGGAAAGAAGTACTTGCCGAAAACCGGCAGCCGCCGCGCTACGCAGGATCGACCCCAGATTGCCGGGATCCTGAACACCGTCCAGAACAACGGAGTCGACCGCATGATTCAGCGCATGTTCACAGCACGGTGTGGAAACGACGGCCATAATGCCGCTCGGGCTCTCCACCGGCGTCAGCTCGGCAAAAAGCGAATCGGCCAGAACCGTAACCGTGCTGGCGCACTCCAGCTTTTCGAGGAAACATACGTTTTCTCGTCGCTGCACCCCGCTGACGCTGAACACAATTTCTTGCGGAAATCCGAATCGATGCACAAAGCTCTCGATGAGATGCATGCCATCGAGCAGAATCAATCCGTTTTTTCGTCGTTCCCGTCCACTCTGGCAATTTTTTTTCAGCGCCCGGAAATGCGCGTTGTCGCGCGAAACGATCTGTTTCATGGTGCGAGAAGTTGTGCCACCGGCGCATAGCTTCGCCGGTGCACTGGACTCACGCCATGCAGACGCAAGGCTTGAAGATGCGCCGGTGTCGGATAGCCCATGTGCCGGTCAAAACCATACAGCGGATAGCGCAAATGCAAAGCCAGCATTCCGGCATCACGCACCGTTTTGGCCAGAATGGACGCTGCGGCAATAGCCGCCACTTTCCCGTCACCGCCAACTACAGCATCGGCCGGACAGGACAAATCGGGACAGCGGTTACCATCGATCACGGCACGGCACGGCCTGATCGGCAAGCCTTCGACCGCACGCCGCATCGCCAGCAGGCTGGCCTGCAGGATATTGATCCGGTCGATTTCATCGATACTGGCCTCGGCAACCGACCAGGCCAATGCCCTGCTGCGAATTTCTTCAGCCAGCCTCTCCCGCCGCTTGGCCGAAAGTTTCTTGGAGTCGTCCAGACCTTCGATCGGACAAGCGGGATCGAGAATTACGGCCGCCGCCACCACCGGACCGGCAAGCGGACCACGCCCGGCCTCATCGACCCCGCAAACCAGACCGTCAAGAAGCTGCAACGCCATGATCGCGCACCGTCATTGCCGGCAGGTAGTCAAGAATCGCCGCCGCCGCCTTTTCTGCCGTATTCTGCTTCAGTTGCCAATGTATCTCCCGGAACACCTCGGCGATGCGCGCACAGGTCGCCTTATCGGCATAAAAGTTGAGCAGCGCCTGCGCTAGATTTTGCGGCGTAGCATCATCCTGAACGAACTCCGGCACGACGAACCTTCCCGCCAGAATATTGGGCAAGCCGATATACGGGAGATATCCCATACGCCGCATCAGACGGTACGAAAACGAAGCCATCTTGTACACAATCGCCATCGGACGCTTGAGCAAGGCGGCTTCGAGCGTCGCCGTGCCGCTGGCAACCAGCACCGCATCAGCAGCCATCATGGCTTCATGGGCATGCCCGAACAACAGCCGGATCGGCAAATCGCGCGCATTGCAGCGATAAAGCGCGGTTTCAAACAGAAGACGCGTTTCCCTCGTCGTCAAAGGCACGAGAAAAAGCGCATGCGGTAATTTGGCGTGAATTTCGCGTGCGGTAGCAATAAAGGTATCGGCCATGTACTGCAGTTCCGACTGCCGGCTGCCTGGCAGCAGGGCAAAAACCGGCTGCTGTTGCGACAAACCAAGCAAGTCCCTGGCATTCTCCCGTCCATCGTCAACGGGAAGCATGTCGGCAAGGGGATGCCCGACATAACTGACCGGAATCCCGTGTTTTTCATAAAGTGCCGGCTCGAAAGGGAACAAGGCCAGAATGCGCGAAACGGCGGCACCAATGGCATGGATCCTTTTGCCACGCCATGCCCAGACCGACGGGCTAACATAATGGATGCTCGGAATACCACGCAGTTTGAGCGTTTTTTCCAGCGGGAAATTGAAATCCGGCGCATCGATTCCGATAAAGATATCCGGAGGGTCCTCGAGCAAACGACGTTTCAAGGCATTGCGGATCGCCGAAATTTCGCGATAGTGCCGCAGCACTTCGACATAGCCACGTACGGCGAGCTTTTCAAGTGGATAGCAGGCATCAAAACCCTGTCCAAGCATCTTCGGCCCGCCAATACCAAAAAAGCATGCCTGCGGAATCTTGGCCTTGAGCGCCAAAATCAGATGACTGGCCAGCAGGTCTCCCGAAGCTTCGCCGGCCACCATGGCAATCCGGACCACACCAGAATTCATCGAATGATGCCGCGTTTGGACACCGCAAGGAAGTCGAGAATGACCTGGACTTGAGGATGCGCCAGAACATCCTCCTCAAGCTTGATCCGGGCCTCTTCCAGCATCAAACCGGATTTATAAAGCGTCCGATAGGCACGTTTCAGTGCCATCAGCGCATCAGGGGAGAAACCGCGCCGTTTCAATCCTTCCGCATTGATTCCGAAAGGCGATGCGGTATTTCCCGCCGCCATGACATAGGGAGGAATATCCTGCAAAACGACCGTCCCCACCGCGGTCATGGTATGCGCGCCGATCCGGCAGAACTGATGCACGCCGGTATACCCGCCCAAGATGGCCCAATCATCGACGTGCACATGCCCGGCCAGTTGCGAGTTATTGGCAAACGTCGTGTGGTTTCCCACATGACAATCATGCGCGACATGCACATAAGCCATGATCCAGTTGTCATCGCCGACTCGGGTAACTCCGGCATCCTGCGCGGTGCCCAGATTAAAGGTGCAAAATTCGCGAATGGTATTGCGATCGCCGATTTCAAGCCGCGTTGGTTCCCCGGCGTATTTCTTGTCCTGCGGCACCTCGCCGATCGAACTGAACTGGAAAATCCGGTTATCGCACCCGATCCGCGTATGTCCGGATATAACAACGTGCGAGCCAATCGACGTGTTGTCGCCGATTTCAACATGCTCGCCAATAACCGAATAGGCTCCAATGGAGACATTGCTGCCTAAACACGCACGCGGATGAACGATTGCACTGGGATGAATCATTCGATCACTCACGCCACATCGCGCTTGGCGCACATCAATTCGGCTTCCGCCGCAACCTCTCCATCGACCCGAGCCTCAACCTTGTAGCGCCAGATACCACGCATCTGGCGCACGATTTCGACATGCAAATGGAGCTGATCACCCGCCATTACCGGTTTCTTGAAACGCGCATTGTCGATTCCGACAAAATAGAAAACAGAATTTTCGTCCGGCTTGCTACCCATGGTCTTGAACGAAAGGATGCCCGCCGCTTGCGCCAAGGCTTCCATGATCAACACCCCGGGCATGACCGGGTGGTGCGGAAAATGACCGACAAAGAAAGGTTCGTTGATCGTGACGTTCTTATACGCATGGAGGGACTTCCCCGGCTCGCATGCAACAACCCGGTCAACTAGAAGGAAAGGGTAGCGATGCGGGAGATGCTGCAGAATTTCATGGATATCCATTTGACTCAAGATACGTTCTCCATCTGTTCAAGTTTTTTTTCAAGCTCGGAAACACGCTCGGCAAGTTTTGCCAGACGCTTGATCTGAGCCGCATTGTGTAGCCAATCTTCGTGTGCTTCAAGAGGGAATATGCTGGTATATTGTCCTGCCTCACGAATGCTTTTGGTCACCATCGTTCCAGCAGAAACATGCACATCGTCGGCAATCTTAAGATGTCCGACGATCATCCCGGCCCCTCCGACCGTACACCGCCGGCCGATTCGCGTGCTCCCCGCAACACCAACACAGCCAGCCATCGCCGTATGATCGCCAACGACCACATTATGCGCAATCTGGATCTGGTTATCGAGCTTCACCCCGTTTCCGATCACCGTATCGTCAAGCGCCCCACGATCGATCGATGTATTGGCACCCACTTCAACATCATCGCCAATGATGACGCGTCCGATTTGCCGGATCTTGACCCAGTTCTCGCCGTCCCTGGCAAAACCAAACCCGTCGGAACCGATTACCGCCCCCGATTGAATTACTGCACGCCGCCCAATTTCGCAAAAATCATAAACGACGACATGCGGATACAGTGTCGAGTCATCTCCGATGCGCACTCCGTCACCAATAACGCAGCCCGGATAAAGCGTCACATTCTCGCCGATTTCCACCCGCTTCCCGATAACCACATTTTCGCCAACGCTTGCCGATTCTGGAATTGCGGAATGGGCCACCGCCGAGGCATGAATTCCCGGCGGGCGCTGCGGCATTGGATTCAGCAAGCTGACCACACGCGCATAGTAGGCATACGGATTAGCATGAACAATGCGCGCGACCTTCTCATTGTCGCCGGCACATGCGGGAGCAAGAATGACCGCCGAAGCGCCGGTCTGCTGCAATTGCTGGCGATATTTCGGATTTGCCAAGAACGCAATCTGCCCGTCCTTTGCCGAAGCGAGCGTAGCCACCTGCGTGATCAGAATCGAACCATCGCCTTCAAGGACACCGCCAAGACGCTCGACGATCTCATCCAGACGCAAACCGGAATTGCCGCGCACGCTGATTACTTGCCTTCGGACAATACTCTGATGATCTTGTCGGTCACATCAAGCCTCGGACTGACCCAGACCACATCCTGCAGGATCAGGTCATACTTCTCGCTTTCGGCAAGCTGCTTGATGGCCTTGTTGGCCTTCTCGATAATTGCCGCGTTCTCTTCGTTCTGACGCAGATTCAGGTCTTCGCGAAATTCCCGTTGCTTGCGCTGAAAATCGCGCGACAACTCGTTCAACTCCTTTTCCTTACCGCGCCGTTCGGAATCGGCCATCGTCAAGGCGTTTTTCTCCAGCGTATCCTGCATCGATTGCAACTGTTTCGACATGCGTTGCAGATCCTGATCGCGCTTTGAAAATTCGGCTTCGATTTTCTTCGCTGCTTTTACCGCCGTGGGCGCATCGCGGAAAATGCGTTGCGTATTAACGTAACCGATTTTCAAACCCTCGGCAGCCGACGCGTAAGTAACCGGCAGCATAGCCACCACCGCAA
Source organism: uncultured Propionivibrio sp. (assembly GCA_964440925.1). GTDB lineage: Bacteria > Pseudomonadota > Gammaproteobacteria > Burkholderiales > Rhodocyclaceae > Propionivibrio. The sequence goes on from CAYTWY010000001.1 coordinate 19,731, forward strand.
CCAGAACTGCGGCAAATTTCGTGTTCAAGCTATATCTCCTGAGTTAAAAAGTCTGTCCAATCTGAAACTGGAACATTTCAGTCTTGTCATTATCCTGCTTGTTGAGCGGCTGGGCAATGCTGAATTTCAGAGGTCCGAAAGGCGACAGCCAGGTCGCCGCGATTCCTGCAGACATCCGGATCGACCCCTCGTTGGTCGGTGAAGATTTTCCGTCCCCATAAATCTGCCCGGCGTCAAAGAAAGGCCCTACCCGAAGAGAAGACCCCAAGCCAAGAGAACGCAAGGGGGTCGACAACTCGGCATTGAAAATCGCCCGGCGCACCCCCCCCAGACGAGTCACCTCTCCATCGTCATTTACTTCATACGGCCCCAAGCTACCAGTGGTGTAACCGCGCACCGAACCAATACCCCCAGCATACAGGCTCTTAAAGAAGGGGACTTCCTGCCCGGACAATCCCTTGATGAAGCCCAACTCACCATTAAGCATCAACGTCATGTCCTTCGTCAGTGGATAAAACCATTGATGCTGATAAGTCGCCTTGTAATACTTGAGATCACCACCAGGGCTAACTTCAAACCGTGCTCGCTGATAAGTACCGCGCGTCGGGTTGATTGCACTATCCTTTCCGTTTCTTACCCATCCAGCGGTCAGCGGAACCGAAAGGTTGGCACACTCGGCCTTACTATCGCAGAACGTTTCATTGAAATTCTTGTATTTTTGTGGCGTGTCGTCATCGTTCATATCGACTTCCACACTGATGTAATCAACAGCCGCACCAAAGCTGATCGACTCTTTCTCTCCGATCGGAATACCGAAGCGTACGCCTCCCGATGTCGTCACTGTCTTATAGGAATAATCCAGATCCGTCGGGTCGGCTTTGCGGTGCGAAATATCAAATCCCTGACTGACTCCATCTACGGTGAAATAGGGATTGGTGTAGTTGAGCCCTATATTCCGGTTAATCCGCCCGGTAGCCATTTGCACCCCAACGGATTTTCCACTGCCGAAAAGATTATCCTGTGTAACCGCAGCCGAAAGGATCACCTTCTCCGCCTGCGAGAACCCTGCTCCCACGGAGATGTTTCCAGTTGCTTTTTCGGTCACGCTGACATTGACATCAATTTGATCTGCGGTGCCCTGCACGGGCGGGGTTTCAACGCTAACCTCTGCAAAATAATCTGTATTGTCGACGCGCTGCTTGGATAGTTTGACGCGCTCATCGTCATACCATGCGCTCTCCATCTGGCGCATCTCCTGACGAACTACCTCGTCGCGAGTCTTGGTATTCCCGGAAACATTGATCCGCCGAACATAAGCCCGCCTCCCCGGATCGACGAAAACGGTAAAAGCCACTGCCTTTTTCTCTTTATCGACTTCCGGCGAAGAATTCACATTGGCAAAGGCATATCCCTTGGCCGACAGTTTGTCACTTATCGCTTTCGTGCTCTCATTGAGTTTCTCGCGAGAGAAAACATCCCCGGCCTTGATCTTCATCGCTTTCCTGAAGTCATCCTCGGGCAGGATCAGCTCGCCTGCGAGTTTGATCGAGGAAACCACAAAACGATCACCCTCTGAGACCGTGATACTGATGAAAATATCTTTCTTGTCCGGACTGATGGATACTTGCGTCGATTCGATGTTGAATTCAAGGTAACCGTTATTCAGATAATGTGAGCGCAAGGTTTCCAGATCGGCGGATAATTTCTGCTTGGAATACTGATCATTCTTGGTCAACCAACTGAGCCAGTCCGGGGGCGTCAGTTGAAACAGGGAGAGAAGCTCCTTTTCCTTGAAGGCGTTTGCCCCAACAATGTTGATCTGCCTGATTTTTGCCGAATCTCCCTCATCAATATTGAAGTTGATGGACACCCGGTTACGCTCAAGCGGCGTGACTGTCGTGGCAATCGCAACGCCGTATTTTCCGCGTGTAAGGTACTGGCTTTTCAAAGCCTGTTCGGCCTTCTCCAACATGCTGCGATCAAAGGAATTGGCAACAGCAAAGCCCGCGTCCTTGAGCCCCTTGGTCAATTGTTCCTTGTCAAATTCCTTGAGACCGACAAAATCAATCTGTGCAATAGCCGGTCTCTCTTCGACGGCCACCACGACCACGTCGCCATCGACCTCAATACGCACATCCTTGAAGAATCCTGTGGCAAACAAGGCCTTGATGGCCTGCGCCGCCTTGTCCTCGCTCATCGTCTCGCCGACTTTCAGTGGCAGATAGCTGAACACCGTACCGGCCTCAGTACGCTGAATTCCTTCCACCCGGATATCTTTGACAATAAATGGCTCGAAAGCGGAAACACCAGAAACGAAAAGCGCAGCCATCAGACCCGCTAACAGGTTTTTCTTCATAAACTCAGCCGGAAATCAAACGATTGATATCATTCAAGAAAGCAAAAGCCATAAGCAGCAACAACACACCAGCGCCGATCTGCTGCCCAAACTCAAGCGCACGAGGGGAAATCGGCTTGCGCCTTATGAACTCGAGCACATAATACAGCAAATGCCCCCCGTCCAGAATCGGCACGGGCAGCAAATTGAGCACAAACAGACTGATACTCACCAAAGCCATGAATTTCAGATAGGTAGAAAACCCCATCTGCGCCGAGCGGCCGGCATAATCGGCAATGCTTACTGGCCCGCTGATATTCCGCCAGGAAACTTCTCCGACGAGCATTTTGCCAATCGAAACCAGGGTAAAAATGGATTTTTCCGACGCTTCATTGATCGCCTTACCCAAGGAGGTAAAAACGCCGTAACGAACCCGCACCATAAGTTCCTGCCGCAGCGCGGAGGGCTCCCTGACCAGAACGCCAATCTGTCCGATCACTGCCCCATGCTCGCTTCTGGCCGTGGGTTTGATATCAATCCGTACTTGCATCCTCTGGCGCAGACAGGTAAGAGTCAGCGATCTATCAGGCGCCCCCCTGACCGCCTGCACCACATCGAACCAGGTCGTGACGGGAGTGCCATCAATAGCCAGAATTTGATCTCCCGGCAAGACCCCGGCACGTTCGGCAACGCTACCGGGCAGAACCTTGCCGACCACCGGCGGCACTTGCGGACGATAAAAACTGAAACCCGTCGCCTCCACCGGATCGGAATGGCTATCGGCTGCAAACGTTGTCGGCAGCACATGGCGAACAAGCAGCTCATGTTGCGCACTGACCACTTCGAAATCGATCGCCCCACGCCCGGCAAGCGAAGCCTGAATGAAGTTCCAGCGCATATCCTGCCGGGTAAGAACGGGAACGCCGGCAACCTTGACGACCAGATCCCCATCCTCAAATCCTGCCGCCGCTGCCGGACTGTTTGCCACCGGGGCGCCAAGGATGGGTTTTGGCTCATCCATGCCATGGAAAAACAAGCCCCAGTAAATAAGAATAGCAAGAAGAAGATTCGCCACCGGCCCGGCCGCGACAATGGCCATGCGCCGGCTGAGGGATTGGCGATTGAAGCTGCGCCGCAATTCTGTCGCCGGGATCTCGCCATCGGCCTCGTCGAGCATTTTTACGTAGCCGCCCAAAGGGAATATGCCAATAACCCATTCGGTGCGATCAGGGCCCAGACGCCACGACCACAAGGGGCGGCCAAAGCCAACGGAAAAACGCAATATTTTGACACCAAAACTGCGCGCGACACAAAAATGTCCGTACTCGTGGACGACGATCAACACCCCCAGAAGAACGAAAAACGCCAACAGATGGTGTAAAAGAATCATGGCGGATTTAGCTTTTCAATCGCTTCTGCGGCAGCACGACGAGCCAGAGTATCCACCGCAAGAACTTCTTCAAGCGAGCCAAGCGTTGTAACCGCAGTCTGTTCAATGACTTCGGCAACAACCCTAGGTATCTGGGCAAAACCGATTTGTTCGTCAAGAAAGGCTTGTACAGCCACCTCGTTCGCCGCATTGAGAGCTGCCGGCGCACTCTCGCCCAGAGCCAACGCACGATAGGCCAGCGACAGGCAGGGAAAGCGGCGGAAATCCGGCGGTTCGAAATGCAACGAAGCAATCCGGAACAGATCGAGCGGCTCGACCCCGGAAACAATTCGATCGGGATAAGCCAAGGCATGCGCAATCGGAGTGCGCATATCGGGATTGCCCAACTCGGCAATCACCGACCCATCGACATATTGAACCAGCGAGTGGACGATACTCTGCGGATGGATAAGCACTCTGATCTTTTCCGGTGGAACGTTGAACAACCAACGCGCCTCGATCATTTCCAGGCCCTTGTTCATCATCGTCGCGGAATCGACCGAAATTTTCCGCCCCATCACCCAATTCGGATGAGCACAGGCCTGCTCTGGCGTCACTTCGGCCAGCTGGGCAATGGGTGTGGTGCGAAAAGGCCCCCCGGAAGCCGTCAATAGCAGGCCTTGCACGCCACTGCCTGCCAGGTCTCCGGCATAATCGCGCGGCAAGGACTGGAATATCGCGTTATGTTCGCTGTCAATCGGCAGAAGCACCGCCCCGTTCGCCTTCACCGCGCGCATGAAAAGAGGCCCTGCCGTCACCAAGGCTTCCTTGTTGGCGAGCAGCAATTTCTTCCCGGCCACGACCGCGGACAATGCCGGCGGCAAGCCGGCGGCACCGACAATCGCCGCCATGACTGTATCGACATCGGCAAGAGAGGCCATGCGAACCAGCGCCTCAGCCCCCCACTCCACGCGCGTGGGAATATCCGCCGAAAGCAATCGCTGCTGCAGCCGCATCGCCAATTCGGCATCACGTAGCACGGCATAGCGCGGCCTGAATTCCGCACATTGATCGAAGAGGCGATCGACCTGGCAATGCGCACACAGCGCAACGATCCGGAAACGCTGTGGATGTAGACGGATCACATCCAGCGTGCTGACGCCAATCGATCCGGTCGAGCCAAGAATGGTGATTTGTTGCATCATCCCGCCCCGATCTAACCGTAGACGAGCAACCAGACGAGGGCAGCCAAGGGGAGAACCGAGGTCAGGCTGTCGATCCGGTCAAGAACACCGCCATGCCCAGGCAAAACGTTACTGCTATCCTTCAGCCCGGACTGCCGTTTCAGCATTGATTCGAAAAGATCGCCGACAATGCCCAACGCCGTCAGCAACAACAAGGCCAAAAGAAAACCCGCCAGATGCCGGGGGGCGATATCGAAAAACCAGGCTCCGATCACCATGCCGTAAACGACAACGGCAAGAGCGCCGCCAATGGCGCCTTCCCAGGTTTTCCCCGGACTGATGGTCGGCGCCAGTTTGCGTCGACCGAACCGGCGCCCGGCAAAATAAGCGGCGCTATCCGCAATCCAGACCGAAGCCATGACCGCAATCAACACCCCGTTCCCCGCCAGCTTCAGCTGCAGCATGGCCAGCCAGGCCGGAAGAATGAGCACGGCACCGACCATCACTCCGACGATGTTCCCCGGCAGCACCCAGCGCTTGGCCATCCAGAACGGAACGACGAACAGCCAGAAAAACGCGGAAGGAATATAAAACCAGCGACCAAGACGCCAGAGCAAGTCAAGCGAGGCTCCGTCATCGGCCAGCCCCAATAGCGAAGGCGCGGCGACAAGGGCCGACAGACATATAGCGCACAAGGCCAGCGCCAGCCAGCAGCGCGTTGTCTCCCCCCCCCCCATCAGGCCACCCCATTCCCATGCCGCAAGGAGAGCAATCAAGGTGGCAAAGCCGACCCAGGCAGCGAAAGGCAAGAAAAAAAGGACGGTAATGAAAACAAAAAGGAGGACAACAGCGGTGATAATCCGCGCTTTAAGCATCGTTTTTGGCTTCCGTCAGGGGGACCTGGGTCGACATCGCGGACACGCATTCGCCAGCCATCTGCGGCGCACATCCGGCAAGCAACTGTTCGCTGGTTCTCCCGAAGCGCCGTTCGCGCCCCTGGAAAGAAACGATTGCCTGATCGAAAGCGCACGAATCGAACTCCGGCCACAGGGTGTGCGTGAAATAAAATTCCGTGTAGGCCAACTGCCAAAGAAGGAAATTGCTTACCCGTTGCTCCCCCCCGGTACGGATGAAAAGATCCGGCTCCGGGGCATAACTCATCGCCAGATAAGGCTCAAGATCGCTCTCGTGCCAGCTTCCACGCCGGTCGGGCGACGCCAGCGCCAGGAGATTGGCGGCTTGCATGATATCCCACCGCCCACCATAGTTGGCGGCAATGGTCAGAGTCATCCGCTGGTTATTGGCGGTCTGCTCCTCCGAAGCGGAGATCAAGGCGCGAAGCTCGGTATCGAAGCGCGACAGATCGCCAACCACCTTCAGACGAACGCCATTGCGATGCAGCTTCTCGACTTCCTGCTTCAGCGCCATGACAAAAAGCTGCATCAGCAAATTGACTTCTTCCTGCGGGCGCCGCCAGTTCTCGGAACTGAAGGCAAACAGGGTCAGATAGCCAATCCCGCGTTCAAGACAGTACCTGACCGATTCGCGCACCGTTTCGACGCCGCGCTTATGCCCGGCGATGCGCGGCATGTGCCTTTGCTTCGCCCATCGACCATTACCATCCATGATAATGGCAACATGGTGAGGCATGGCCATAGCGTCAGGAATGTCGCGCGTGGAGCTGGTTAGAATGGCCATCTGGCGTATTCCCTGCTATCCGCTGCAGCGCTCAAATCGCCATCAACTCGGCTTCCTTCTGCGCAAATTGCTTGTCGACCTCGGCGACATGCTTGTCGGTAAGCTTCTGGATTTCGTCCTGAGCCCGTCGCTCATCGTCCTCCGAACAGGCCTTGTTCTTCAGCAAATCCTTCAGCGTCGAGATGGCATCGCGGCGCAAATTGCGCACGGCAACACGCGCATTTTCGCATTCGTGCTTGACCACCTTGATCAGATCCCGCCGCCGCTCCTCGGTCAATGCCGGCATTGGTATACGCAGCAGTTCGCCTTGCGCCGCCGGATTGAGACCCAGATCGGAATCGCGGATGGCTTTTTCTATTTTCGCCATCATCCCTTTTTCCCAGGCCTGAACACCAAGCGTGCGTGAGTCGAGCAAAGTAATATTGGCTACCGTATTCACCGGCACCATGGAACCATAATAATCAACCTGAACATGATCGAGCAGCCCGGTATGCGCGCGCCCGGTACGCACCTTGGCCAGATCAACCTTGAGCGCCTCAAGGGATTTCTGCATCTTGTGCTCGGTATTGCTCTTCACCTCGGCAATGGTCATGGCATTCTCCCTCAGCAATACACCAACGTACCTTCGTTCTCACCAAGAACGACCCGTTTCAAGGCACCTTGCCTGAAAATTGAAAACACATTGATAGGCAACTTCTGGTCACGACACAAGGCAAAGGCGGTCGTATCCATGACAGCCAGGTTCTTTGAAATCGCCTCGTCGAAACTGATACGGTCATAGCGCGTTGCCAGCGGGTCCTTCTTCGGATCGGCCGAATAAATACCATCGACCTTCGTCGCCTTGAGCACGATCTCGGCACCGATCTCCGCACCACGCAAAGCAGCCGCAGTATCGGTGGTAAAAAACGGATTCCCCGTACCACCGGCAAAAATCACCGTCCGACCTTGTTCCAAAGCACGTATCGCCCGCCCGCGGATATAGGGTTCGACGACCTGTTCGATATTCAACGCGGACTGGACGCGCGCCGCCATGCCGGCCGAACGCATAGCATCCTGCAAGGCCAGACCGTTCATCACGGTCGCCAGCATTCCCATGTAGTCCGCTTGGGCACGATCCATACCTGTAGCAGCAGGAGCAACGCCACGAAAGATGTTGCCCCCACCGATCACCACACCGACCTGCACGCCCAGATCAACGACACTCTTCACCTCGCCAACGATTTCCGAAATTGTCTGACGGTTGATGCCGTAGGCATCACCTCCCATCAGGGCTTCTCCGGAGAGCTTGAGCAGGATGCGTTTGAATTTGGGCGTACGGATTTCGGTCATGGTATCAACACTCCCTGTTTATTTCTTTGCTGCCGCAGCCTGAGCGGCAACTTCGGCGGCAAAATCATTGGTCCGCTTTTCCAGACCGTCGCCGACGATATACAGGACAAAAGAAGCAACGGACGCACCCTTGGCCTTGAGCAATTGCTCGACAGTCTGCTTGCCGTCCTCGGCCTTGACAAACACCTGGCCGAGCAAGGTAACTTCCTTCAGGAACTTCTGAACCGACCCGTCAGCAATCTTCTCGATCATCGCTTCGGGCTTGCCCGCCTCCTTGGCTTTTTCAATGGCCACACGACGCTCGCTCTCGATCAACTCGGCACAAACACCGGAAGCATCAAGCGACCGGGGCTTCGACGCGGCAATGTGCATGGCCAGATCGCGGCCCAGTTGCTCGTCGCCACCGATCAGATCCAGCAGAACACCGATCTTGGCGCCACCGTGAATATACGATGCCAGCTTGCCCTTTGCCTCGACGCGCACAAAGCGACGCAACGACATGTTTTCGCCAATCTTGCCGATCAGCGCGGCACGGGTGGACTCAACGCTGCCATCACCCATCGGCAAGGCCGACAGCGCGGCGACATCGGCCGGATTCTGCGCCACGACACGTTCGGCACACCCCTGCGCCAGCACGAGAAATTCATCGTTCTTGGCAACAAAGTCGGTTTCGCAATTGATTTCGATCAGCGCACCGGTCTTGCCGTCGGCCGCAATGCTCACTGCTACCACACCTTCCGCCGTAATGCGCGTAGCCGCCTTGGTCGCCTTCGAGCCGAGCTTGACACGCAGAATTTCTTCCGCCTTGCCCAGATCGCCGTTCGCTTCGCTCAGCGCTTTTTTGCACTCCATCATCGGCGCGTCGGTTTTCTCGCGCAATTCCTTAACCATTCCTGCGGTAATTTCCGCCATTTTTCCCTCCACTTGCAGAGACGGCCGGAAAACCGGCCGCATCTCATTCAAAAAAAGAATAAACCCGGAGGGACAACCCCTCCAACGGACAGGCAGTCTTACTCGGCTTCCTCGACGAAATCGTCGTCCGAAGCGGCCGCGACGATTTCCTCCACGAACTGGCTGCGCCCCTCAAGAATCGCGTCGGCGACGCCACGAGCATACAGGCGGATCGCACTCGACGAATCGTCGTTACCGGGAATGACGTAATCGACACCCTCCGGGGAATGGTTGGTATCGACCACGGCGATTACCGGAATTCCCAGCTTGTTGGCTTCGGTAATGGCGATCTTGTGATAACCGACATCAATGACGAAAAGCGCATCGGGCAAAGCGCCCATTTCCTTGATACCGCCAATCGATTTCTGCAGCTTGGACAGTTCGCGCTGGGTCATCAGCGCTTCTTTCTTGCCCAGCCTGTCCAGAGAACCATCTTCGACCATGGCTTCCATATCCTTCAGGCGCTTGGTCGATTGCTTGATGGTCTTGAAGTTGGTCAACATGCCGCCCAGCCAACGCTGCTCAACGTAAGGAGAACCGGCACGGGTCGCCTCCTCGGCGACGATCTCGCGCGCCTGACGCTTGGTCCCGACAAACAGAATGTTGCCTTTCTTGGACGCCAGTTTGCGCACGAAGCCCATGGCCTCGTTGTACTTGGCCAGGGTCTTTTCCAGATTGACAATATGGATCTTGTTGCGTGCCCCGAAGATGTATTGAGCCATCTTGGGGTTCCAGAAACGGGTTTGGTGACCGAAATGGACGCCGGCCTCCAGCATTTGACGCATCGTTGCGGACATAATTTCTCTTTCATATCAGGGTTGAACCACCATTCGCCCACCTACGCCCGTCGTTCTGCAAAACGACGAACACCCTGGACCGGACGAATGTGCGTAATAGGCGGAACGTTTCCGAACCGCCTTGCGTACCATCACGGCACGCGTCTTTCGTTTACCAGGCCGAAACCGGAAAAACCCGCGGATTCTACCACCGACCGCCCCCCGATTCCAGCCCTTTCGACAAACCGCTCTTGCCGCCGAAGACAATGGGGGAAGCATGCAATTGCCCAATTGCCCGCCTTACTTTATCCTTCGTCACTTACCCTCTCATCCTGCCCCCCCGGAAGCCATGAGCATCACACTTAAAACCCCTGAAGAAATAGAAAAAATGCGGATTGCAGGCCGCCTAGCCAGCGAAGTCCTCGACTACATTACCCCTTTCGTCAAACCCGGGATCACTACCGGCAAACTCGATCAGCTTTGCCATGATTACATGGTCAATGTACAAGGCTGCATACCGGCCCCCCTCAACTACGCCCCTTCGGGCTACAAGCCATATCCGAAATCGATATGCACATCGGTTAATCACCAGGTTTGTCATGGGGTTCCCGGCGACAAACAGTTGAAAAATGGAGACATCGTCAACATCGACGTCACCACGATAAAGGATGGTTATCACGGTGACACCAGCCGCATGTTTCTTGTCGGCGATGTTTCGATCCAGGCCAGACGCCTGTGCGAGGTAACTTTCGAATGCCTGTGGATCGGAATCGGCGAGGTTCGGCCAGGTGCGCACTTGGGCAACATTGGCCAAGCGGTTCAGCAGCATGCGGAAAAGGCCGGATATTCCGTCGTACGCGAATTTTGCGGACACGGAATCGGCGCACGATTCCACGAGGATCCACAGGTCGTGCACTACGGCCAACGCGGAACGGGAATCGAGCTAGTCCCGAACATGATCTTCACCATCGAACCGATGATCAATGCCGGCAAGGCCGCCATCCGCGAACTGGCCGACGGATGGATCATCGTCACCAAAGATCACAGCCTATCGGCACAATGGGAACACACCGTGCGTGTCACGGAAACCGGCGTCGAGGTGCTCACCCTTTCCGCCGGAACACGCCAGCCGCCGGACTGGATCAAACTCGGCCAATGAGTAGCACGACCGTCTTGCGCAAGGACTTGCCCAAACGTTACAGGTCTCGCCTACAATCGGCACAACAGGCGCTTTGCCAGCGCTATCTGAACGAACAGGATCCGCCCGGCTATCTGCATACGCGCAGCCAGCTGATCGACGAGATTCTGCGCGACCTGTGGAAGGAAACCGATTTTCCGGATACGCTGGCACTGATCGCCGTTGGCGGTTATGGCCGCGGCGAATTATGGCCGGCATCGGACATCGACATCCTCATCCTTCTGGCCGAATCTCCTGACGCGGCGCTGACCGAACGCCTCGAAAGATTGATTGGCATACTCTGGGACATCGGACTGGAAATCGGTCATAGCGTACGCACGGTGACACAATGCCTGGAAGAGGCCGCCGGCGACCTGACAATACAAACGGCACTGATCGACTCGCGGCTGTTGATCGGCGACCCCATACTGTTCGCACAATTCTCCGAAGCCTTCGGAAAACAGATGGATCCGCAGAAGTTCTTCCACGCAAAGAAAATGGAGCAGGAAGAACGTTACTTGCGCTACCAGGAGTCTCCCTACTGCCTGGAACCCAACGTCAAGGAAAGCCCGGGGGGATTGCGCGACCTGCAAAACATTCTATGGATCGCCCAGGCCGCCGGATACGGCAACCGCTGGGACACCCTGAAAAAAAACGGTTTCATCACCACACAGGAAAGACTGGGACTGGAAAAGCGCGAAAAATTCCTGCAGCGCCTCAGAATCCAGATGCATTTGCACGTCGGTCGTCGCGAAGACCGGCTTCTGTTCGACCATCAGACGGCCATTGCCGAGCAACTCGGCTTTTTATCCACCGCCACGCGCCGTGCCAGCGAACAACTGATGCAGGAATACTTCCGCACGGCCAAAACGGTCACCCAGATCAACACGATCCTCCTGCAAAACATGGGCGCTGCCATTTTCCCCGCGCCGCCATACCCGCCACGACCAATCAATGAACGCTTCCAGGATGCCCACCAACTCCTCGACGTCGTTCATGAAGAAATCTTCATCGCCCACCCGGAAGCGATTTTCGAGGCTTTCCTACTCATGCAGCAGCATCCAGAACTGCATGGGCTGACGGCACGAACGATTCGCTCCCTGTGGCGGGCACGCACGCTGATCGACGACAAATTTCGCGACAACGCCGGCAACAAGGCACGCTTCATCGAAATTTTCCAGCAGGAACGCGGTGTTCTGCACGCACTGCGGCGCATGAACCAGTTCGACATTCTCGGCCGTTACCTACCCAACTTCGGCGCCATCGTCGGCCAGATGCAACATGACCTGTTTCACGCCTACACGGTCGATCAGCACACCATGCAGGTTCTGCGCAACCTGCGCCGTTTCTCGGCCACGGAGTACGGACACGAATACCCTTTCTGCAGTCAGCTGATCAACGATTTCCAGCGTCCCTGGCTGCTCTACATCGCCGCACTGTTCCACGACATCGCCAAGGGACGCGGCGGTGGACACGCCGAGTTGGGAGCGATCGACGCACAGGAATTTTGCACGGCACACGGACTTGACTCGGAAGACAGCGAACTGGTCGTCTGGCTTGTAGGCCATCACCTGGTCATGTCAAACGTCGCGCAAAAGCAGGACACATCCGACCCGGAGATTCTCGCCTCGTTTTGCGCCGCCGTGAAGGACGAGCGGCATCTGACCGCGCTCTATCTGCTCTCGGTCGCTGACATCCGCGGCACCAGCCCGAAAGTATGGAACTCCTGGAAGGGCCACCTCCTCGAAGCGTTGTTCGTTCAGGCCCAGGCGCTACTTCTTGCCGGCGGACAAGCTCCGGCGCCCCAGGGAATCGTTCAGCAACGTCGACAGGAGGCTGAACGGCTGATGCGCTACCTAGCTCTGCCGGAAAAAGCACATGCGGCGTTATGGCAGCAACTGGATACCGTTTATTTCCTGCGGCACTCGCCCGAAGAAATCGCTTGGCATGCGCGCTCCCTGCACTATCGCATCGCAAGCCCGACCCCGGTGGTCAGGGCGCGCATCGGCCGGCAAGGCGAAGGGATCGAAGTCATGGCCTACACACTCGACCAGAAGGATCTGTTTGCGCGCATGGTCGGCTTCTTCAGCCGGGCCGGATTCAACATCATGGAAGCCAAGATCCATACCACGCGCCACGGCTACGCCCTTGACAGCTTCATGCTGCTTGACGTGAGCGGGCGCGATGCCGATCAGCGCGACCTGATCCAGTACATCGAACACGAACTGACGGACAGTCTTAACCATCCAGCCCCCCCCCAGGCACCGGCAAAGGGGCGACTGTCGCGTCAATTGAGAAGTTTCCCGGTTCAGCCGGTAATCACCATCGAGCCTGACGAAAAGGGCGTTTTTTTCGTCCTTTCGGTCAGTGCCGCAGATCGTCCGGGGCTGCTCTACACCGTCGCCATGGTTCTCGCCGAGCACGGCGCCAACTTGCACACGGCAAAAATCGCCACCCTCGGCGAGCGCGTCGAAGACACCTTCCTGATCAGCGGCGGTCATCTCGGTGAAAGTTCTGCCCGCATCAAACTGGAAACCCGGCTGCTTGAACAGCTAAAGTGCTGAACTGCCGAAGCCTGACCGCGCCGTTCCAAAGCAACCGAAAAAGACGACCAGAAGCCAAACGCCTCAGGAAGCGTGCTCCATGGACAGGGCATCGACAAATCCGAACGCACGCAGATCACGGATACGCATCGGATACAGAACACCGTCCAGATGATCATATTCGTGCTGGACAAGGCGTGCGTGGAAGCCCTCGACGGTGCGTTCGATTGGCTGACCGAAGGGATCGAACCCGGCATAGCGCAAACGACGCCAGCGCGGCACCTGCCCACGCAGGCCCGGAAGGGACAGACAACCTTCCCAGTCCTCTTCGGTCTCCGGCGAAAGCACGGTCAGCGTCGGATTGATCAGCACAGTGGAGGGAATCTCTCCAACAGCGGGATAGCGCAAGTTGCTCTCGAAACCGAAAACCATCACGCGCAGCCCGACCCCGATCTGCGGTGCCGCAAGCCCTGCTCCATCAAAGTGGCGCATGGTCTCCTGCATGTCGGCAACCAAGCGATGCAGTTGCGGCGTATCGAACTCGGCAACCGGCTGCGCTTGCAACCACAGGCGCGCATCGCCCATCTTAAGAACTGGTCGGATCGCCATGCACGAGGGTCTTTTCAATAATGTTGCGGACACGCCCCATCGATTCGTGCAGAACGCTCTGAATCGACTCGAAACTGATCCCATCCCGGCTGTCCGCACGGCCGGCGGCATAATTGGCCACAACATTGATTGCCGCGTAAGGCACGCTCAATTCGCGCGCCAGGGCCGCTTCCGGCATGCCGGTCATTCCCACCACATCGGCACCGTCACGTTCAAGACGGTCGATCTCGGCGGCGGTTTCCAGACGCGGCCCTTGTGTCACGGCATAAATGGCCCGCGTGCTGGCGGCAACGCCTGCCGCCTCGGCCGCCGCAAGCAATCCGGCACGCAAGGCTCTGTCGTAGGGTTCGGTGAAGTCGATATGCGCTACCGTGCAATCGGCGCCTTCGTGAAAGGTCGCCTTGCGTCCCCAGGTGTAATCGATGATCTGATGCGGAATGATGACGTCACCGGGCTTGAGATCCGCACGAATGCTGCCCACCGAGGCCACGGAGACGATTCCGCGCACGCCGATTTTCCAGAGCGCCCAGATATTAGCGCGGTAATTCACTTCATGCGGCGGAATCGTATGCCCATAGCCATGGCGCGCCAGAAAAACCACCGGCCGGCCGCAAACCTGGCCGAAAGTCACCGCTCCCGAAGGCTCTCCGTATGGCGTACGCAGAACCTCGCGATGCGAAACATCCAGATTGGCCAGTTGCGACAGACCACTCCCTCCGATTACTGCCAGCATCTCATTCTTCCTTCAAAGCATAAATCGCCGGCAGATTGCGCCAGGTGCCGCTGACATCCATGCCGTAACCGAAGACGAAACGATCCGGCACATCGAGAGCAACGAAATCCGCTTTGATCGGCTTTGTCTTGCCATTCTGCTTGTCCGTCGCTACGGCGGTATAACACGCCTTGGCGCCCAGCGCCATCATTCGCTCGACGATTGCCGCCAACGTCAGCCCCTCGTCGAGGATATCGTCAAGGACAAGAACGGTACGATCCTTGACCGGGGTTCTCGGCGCCGAACGCCAAGAAAGCGCGCCACCTGTGGTTTCCTGCCCGTAGCGGGTGACATGCATGTAGTCGAAATCGAGCGGAAAATGCAGTTGCGTCATCAACTGCCCGGCAAAAGGCACGCCACCGCTCATCACGCACAACAGCAAGGGATGGGTATCGCCCAGTTTTGCGGTGATTTCGGCCGCCACACGGCGGACCCCGGCGGCCACGGCATCGGCTGAATGAATCAGTTCGGACCTGGCCAGAAGTTCGTTTGCCTGTTTGATTTCTTTCATACCCGATCCAGCGTGTGCAAATAATTGGAAAATTCTATCCCGACCTCGGGGTGACGGCGACCAAAGTCGATCATTGCCTGCAAATAACCGAGTTTGGAACCGCAATCGAAGCGTTTGCCGATATAGCGATATGCCAGCACCTGTTCTTCACCGAGCAGCGAAGCGATACCGTCGGTCAGCTGAATTTCTCCTCCGGCGCCCGGCTTCACGTTCTCCAGATGATGGAAAATACGCGGCGTCAAAATATACCGTCCGACCACCGCCAGCGTCGACGGTGCCGCCTCGGGCTTTGGCTTCTCGACGATGGCTTCGATGCGCTCGAGGCGATCAGCGATGGCACTCGATTTGACGATGCCGTAACTGGCCGTCTCGGCCGGCGGCACGTCAAGAGCCCCCAGAACCGAGCAGTGATAGGAGTCAAACTTCTCGGTCATCTGCTGCATCACCGGAAGCGGGTTATCGAGCAAATCGTCGGCCAGCAGGACAGCAAAAGGCTCGTCGCCGACAACCGGCCTGGCACAAAGAACCGCATGTCCGAGGCCGAGTGCTTCTGGCTGGCGGATATAAATGCAGTTGATGTTGCGCGGCAAAAGATTCCGCACGAACTCCAGCATTTCGTTTTTGTTTTTCAGCGCCAGTTCGCTTTCCAGTTCGTATGCCTTGTCGAAATGATCCTCAATGGCGCGCTTGGTGCGCCCGGTGACAAAGATCATGTCGGTAATCCCCGCCGCCACGGCCTCCTCCACCGCATACTGGATCAGCGGTTTATCGACAATGGGCATCATCTCCTTCGGGCTGGCCTTGGTTGCGGGAAGAAAACGCGTACCGAGACCGGCAACCGGAAAAACCGCTTTTCTGATTTTTTTCATCCCTATCCTTCGTTTATTGTCCCGACAAAGAGCGCAATTGTGCCTCATCGATGACGCACACACCAAGTTCCTGCGCCTTCTGCAGTTTCGATCCGCTCTCGACTCCGGCTACCACGTAATCCGTTTTCCCTGACACCGCAGTGCTCACCCGCCCCCCTCCGGCTTCGATCAACGCCCGGGCTTCCTCCCGCGACAGCGAGGGAAGCGTTCCGGTTAACACAAAAACCTTCCCGGTCAGGGCGCCCGCCGCCGGATGAGACACCTCGTTCTCGACCCACACCACTCCGGCCGCGCGCAACAGGGCAATCACCTCGCGGTTATGCGGCTCGCCGGCGAACTGGCGTAGACACTGGGCAACCACCGGGCCGACATCGGCAACCTGCATCAAGGCCACCTCATCCGCATCGAGTACCTGCTCCAGCGACCCGAAATGGCGCGCTAGGTCCTTGGCCGTCGCCTCGCCCACGTTACGAATGCCTAACGCATAGATGAAGCGCGCCAGCGTCGTCCGCTTGCTGCGTTCGATGGCTACCAGGAGATTGGTCGCCGATTTTTCCCCCAAACGGTCGAGAGAAGCCAGTGTCGGCCCATCGAGGTGATACAGATCGGCCGGCGTCCGCACCAGGGAAGCGTCGACAAGTTGCTCGGCCAGCTTGTCGCCAAACCCCTCGATATTCATCGCCCGGCGCGAAGCAAAATGAATCAGTGCCTGCTTGCGTTGCGCCGGGCAATACAGCCCTCCGCTACAGCGCGCCACGGCTTCGTCTACCGCCCGCACCACCTGCGACCCACATACCGGACACAAAGCCGGCATAACAAACTCCGGCGCCAAGATCGGCCGCTGCTCCGGCAGCATGCGAACGATTTCGGGAATCACGTCACCGGCGCGTCGCACCACGACACTGTCGCCAACACGCACATCCTTACGGCGCACCTCATCTTCGTTGTGCAAGGTCGCGTTGGTCACCGTAACCCCGCCGACGAAGACCGGCGCCAGACGCGCCACGGGAGTCAGTGCGCCGGTACGCCCGACCTGGATATCGATTCCCAGAACTTCGGTCATCGCCTCCTCGGCCGGAAACTTGTGCGCCACGGCCCAGCGCGGCTCGCGCGACACGAAACCCAGCCGCGCCTGCAAGGCCAGCGAATTGACCTTATAGACGACACCGTCGATATCGAAAGGCAACTCGGCACGCATTTCCCCGGCGTGCCGATGAAAACCGGCCAGCGCCTGCCCTCCCCGCAGGATGGCTCGCTGCGCACACACCGGAAAGCCGAGCGATTCCAGAGTTTCGAGGATCCCGCTTTGCGTCTCGGGCAAAGCCCACCCATGGACATCGCCGAAACCGTAAGCGAAAAACGACAACGGGCGACTGGCCGCAACCCGCGAATCGAGCTGACGGATACTGCCGGCAGCAGCATTGCGCGGATTGACCAGCGTTTTTTCTCCAGCGGCCTGCGCTCTGGCATTGAACGCTGCAAAATCGCCGCGTTTCATGTAGATTTCGCCGCGCACTTCAATCACCGGCGGAGCATCCCCACCCCTGAGTCGGAGAGGAATCTGGCCAACGGTGCGCACATTGGCCGTCACATCCTCGCCGGTTTCCCCGTCGCCACGCGTTGCCGCACATTGCAGAACACCGTGTTCGTAGCGCAGATTGATGGCCAGCCCGTCGAACTTGAGTTCAGCCATATATTCAACCGGGGGAGCCTCGGTCGTCAGATCGAGTCCGCCCCGCACACGCGCGTCAAAGGCAAAAGCGCCGCTGTCGCCGACATCGGTTTCGGTACGGATCGACAACATCGGAATGGCATGGCGCACCGGCATGAAAACATCGAGAGCCCTTCCGCCCACCCGCTGCGTCGGCGAATCGGCCGTCAACAGGGCAGGATAGTCGTTCTCGATCGCCTGCAGTTTACGAAACAGGGCGTCATAATCGGCATCCGGAATAAGCGGCGCATCGAGAACGTAGTAATGGTAATCATACTTCTCGATCTCGCGTCGCAACCATGCAGCACGCTCGGCGGGCGTCATATCACCGCTTCCGTTTCAGGAAAACAGACGTTGCGCCAGTGCGCCACCGGCCGGCAGATGACGTGCCGCCATCATTGCCTGATATTGCCCGACCTGGCGGCGAATCGGCTCCAATGCCGCTTCCGAAAGCGGACGCCGATTGTCGTCAACCAGCGCTCCGCGCAGAACCTCGGAGAAACGCCGCGCCAGATCAACCATCTGGTTGAAGACCCGTTCCCCATGGGTTACCCGCGGCACATCGAGCAGGAAAGTCAAGCCGTGCGTGCTCATCGTTTTCATGCCCTCGGGAGAGAACCCGGATGATTCCTGATTGAGCAGCACATAGAGCACATGCCCTTCGTCGTCGCAACGGACAAACCGTCCATCGGCGTCGATCACCATCCCGGCCGCCTCGGCCAGCGCCCGCAACTTGGTTCCTGGGAAAACCTGCGCCGTACTGACGACATTGATCCCGATCTGGATGTCGACACTGGCACAGAAGCGATCAAGCTCCAGCACCGCATCGAGTGCCGCCTGACGTGGCGGCAAATCAACAATAGCCATTGTCTCATCGGCCAGATCCTGCATTGCCGTATGAAAAACCGTCAATTCGCATTCGGCCAGGGCACCCTGCCGATCAACCAGCTGCACGCCAACGCGGATGCGCCGATACTCGCTCTTGCCATCATCAACCAGCGCTTCCCATTCCCGGCAATGTTCGTTGTAACCGATCCAGTGAATCGGCTTGCGGATGCGGGCCAAGGCTTCGCGCACCGACGCAAAAAACTGGCGGACGGAAACCGGATCGACCGACTCAAAGGAAGCCACATAGTCGATCACCGGAGAGAGCAGATGGGCGGTTTCCACTTCTTCCCGAACGCCTCTTGTTTCGCCATTGCGGACAGGGATCTCGTCCACGACGAGAGCGTTTTGCGCTTCCCGCTCCTTCTCGGCAAACAAACCCGGCTCAATCCTCTCGCCAGGCCCCGCTTCCTCGGACAAGGCCGAAGCCTGGATCTGGCGCGAGGACGGAAGAGGGGCGGACAAAACCGGTTCGCACAGAGCCTCGGAAATATGCACGGCATCGTCAGCGGAGAAATCGGCGCCGGCCGGAGCCTCCCCCTCCGGTAGAGGAAAGGACGGCGTATCGAACAGGACGTCGGCAGGTCTTTTATTCAGCGCCTGCTGCAACAATTTGCGTTGCCTATATTCCTGCCAGGTGTTGTAGACCACGACCCCCAGAACAGAGGCAATACCCAAGCCAATCAAACCCACCTGCAGTTCGGTCATGATCATTCCTTAAACGATCTGCTCGCGCATGCGCAGCGCTTCTTCCATGTCCACTTCGACAATACGCGACACACCGGATTCCTGCATCGTCACGCCAACCAGCTGTTGCGCCATTTCCATGGCGATCTTGTTGTGGCTGATAAACAGGAACTGGGTATTGGCCGACATGCGGCGCACCATCGAACAAAAGCGTTCGGTATTGGTATCGTCAAGCGGCGCATCAACCTCGTCGAGCAAACAAAATGGCGCCGGATTGAGCTGAAACATGGAGAACACCAGAGCAATCGCTGTCAGCGCCTTCTCACCCCCGGAAAGCAGGTGAATCGTCGAGTTTTTCTTCCCTGGCGGCTGCGCCATGACTTGCAGGCCGGCATCCAGGATCTCCTCGCCGGTCATGATCAGGCGTGCTTCACCGCCACCGAAGAGCACCGGGAACAGTTCGCCGAAATTTCTATTCACGGCATCATAGGTCGTCTGCAAAAGATCGCGTGTCTCGCGGTCAATACGGCGGATGGCGTTCTCCAGAGTTTCCATGGCCTGTGTCAGGTCTTCCGACTGGGCATCCAGGAAGCCTTTGCGTTCGCGCGCCGATTCCAGTTCATCGAGCGCCGCCAGATTCACCGCACCAAGCGCCTCGATCGAACGCTGCAGGGAAGTGATCGCGCCTTGCAAGACTGCCGGACGAAGGCCGGCCAGTTCGCCCGACAATTCCTGCTCATCCGCCTGGACCTCCTGCAACTGCGCCGCCAATTGATCGTAATTGAGACTGGCCGCCTGTTCCTTCAAACGCAGCTCGCCGATTCTCTCGCGCAACGGTTCCAGCCCCTGTTCGGTCTTCATGCGCCGCTCTTCCAGTGCGCGCAAAACCAGCGTGGCATTTTCCAGCGCGTCACGCGCCGCCGCCAAAGCCTGTTCACAAGCCACCCGACACTCGAGCATGTCCTGCAATTGCGGTTCGAGATCCTCGGATCGCATGGCTTGCGCGGTCTGCGCGCAATGCGACAACTCATCGACAATGCGTTCGATCTGCTTGCACGCCAGATCGCGGTTATTGCCGATTTCCTCGATCTTGTTGTGGCACTCCCGTTGTCCAAACTGCGCCTCGCGCAATTCGCGTTCCGCCGCATTGACCCGTTCGCGTTCATCGCGCAAAGCCCGTTCGGCCTGTTCGAAACGCGCATGAACGCTGTCCATTTCCTGCTGCAGCAGGCGGAGCTGTTCGCGCTCACGCTCGATCGCCTCGTCAGCAAGCAGCAAACGTTCGTTCTCGCTCTCTTCCTCGGCCATCATCTCGGCCATGCCGGCATCGATCTGCGCCTGCCGTTCGCGGAAACGATCGAGCGCCTGTGACAGCTTCAGCGTTTCAACCTGGATCGCGTGCGCCTGTTCCTGCCGCTCGTCAAGTTCCTGACGTGCTTCGTGCAAGGCGCTCTGAGTCTCCTCGATGAGGGTCTCGATTTCGCCCATGCGCGCCTGCTCCCGCTCGACGCGCGCGTCGAGCTGCGTCATCAGCGCACTCAATTGCTCGATTTCGCGTTGCCGCTCAAGCAGGCCATGCTCCGTGGCATCAGGAGCGAACAGCGTGACGCTCTGGCGGGCAACCACGTCCCCGCCCGCTGTCACATAACAGGCTCCGGCGTCAAGTTCGCCTCGCCGCGCCAGCGCATAGGCCAGATCGGGTGCGGTAAGGACTTCGCCCAGCCAATCGGCAAGGACGACCATGACTCGGACATCATCGCAACGAATCCTGGCCAGCAAACCATCGGCAGGAGTACTGACATCCCCTTCCTGCATCGGCAACAGCACAGTCAGTTTGCTTCCCGGCCTGTCTTCGCTCCAGGCAGGATCGGCTTCGGCCACGGCAAGCGCGCCAATGCGTTCGCGCAGTACAGCTTCAACCGCCAGTTCCCAGCCGGCTTCGACATGCAGGTTTTTCCACAAGGGCTCGAATTTGTCCAGCCCATGGCGACGCAACCAGTCGCCCAGTTTTCCATCGCCCTGTACGCGTTTTTGCAGTTGCTCCAGAGCCCCCCGCCGCGCATGCGTTTCGGCGCGATCCTTTTGCACCTGCTGGACTTCGCGCAGAATCTCGCGCCGCTGCAACTCAAGCTCGGGCAATTTCTTTTGCCGCCGAGTCAGATCCTCCTGCAGAAGGCCAATCTTTTCGCGTAACTCGGCCAGCATCTCCTGCTTGAAATCGAACTCGGCGCTATCGGGCACGGGCAATGCCGTGCGCTCCTGGTTCAAACGTTCACGCCGACCGGCAATGATCTGCAGCGAACGCTGGGCATGACCACGGTTCGACAGCTCCAGCTGCAAACGCTGCTCGGCTTGCGCCATCACCGCGCGCTGCCGACTCACCGCCTCCTGCGTCGCAGCATGCGCTTCCTCGGTCAGCGGCAAACGTTCCTGCTGTGCGACCAGGCGCATCTCTCCCTGCTCGACCCGGACATCGGCCAGATCCGACAGCTCCGTCCAGCGCGCCCGATCAGCCTCCAGCTTTTCGACGTCAGCCTGCCATTGCAGGCGATCCGCCTGCAACTGCGCCAGACGCGACTCATATTCCTGCTGTGATTCGCGGCGATGACGGATTTCGGTTTCCAGGCGCACGACCTCGGCACTCGCCTTGTAGTTCTCCGACTGTGCGTTTTGCACATCGTCGCTGGCGGCAAAATGCGCCTCGCGCGCTTCTTCGAGAGACGCCTCGATCTCGCGCAAGGCAGCGTTCTGCGCTTCGAGCTCGATCACGGCACGCTCGACATCGCGCGCCATTTTCTCGCGCTCACTCTGCGCCTCATTGCGCCGCAGCAACCAGAGCAGTTGCTGCTTGCGCGTCAGGGCATCGCTGTATTCGCGATACTGCCGCGCCACAGCGGCCTGACTCTCCAGACGTTCCATCTGCGAAGCCAGTTCAAGACGGATATCCTCGACCCGGATCAGGTTCTCCCGCGTGTCGGCAATCCGGTTCTCGGTCTCCTTGCGCCGTTCCTTGTATTTGGTGACACCAGCGGCCTCTTCGAGAAAAACACGCAGCTCGTCGGGTCGGGCCTCGATGATGCGCGAGATGGTTCCCTGGCCGATGATGGCGTAAGCGCGCGGACCAAGGCCGGTACCGAGAAAGAGGTCGGTAATATCCTTGCGCCGCACATGCAGGTTATTGATAAAGTATTCCGACTGCCCACTGCGCGTCAAAACGCGTTTGACCGACAATTCGGCATACTGCGACCATTGTCCGGCAATGCGCCCGAGCGAATTGTCGAACACCAGTTCGACCGAAGCTCGCGATACAGGCTTACGCCCGGAGGACCCGTTAAAAATCACGTCCTGCATCGATTCGCCGCGCAATTCCGAGGCTTTCGATTCGCCCAGGACCCAGCGCACCGCATCCATCACGTTGGATTTGCCACATCCGTTAGGGCCGACGACCCCGACCAGCTGCCCCGGCAGGGCTATCGTCGTCGGATCGACAAATGACTTGAAACCGGCAAGTTTGAGTTTCGTCAAGCGCATGAAATGGAACGCAGCCTGACCGGCTGCGTAAATAAAAACCCCAGAATGTAGTCGCTGGCAACGTCCTTCCTATGACACTCGCACAAAGAAGCGCACAGGTATCATCGGGCGACTATAATAGCATCTTGCCGAGCCGATTCGCTCGAACTTGGATCAATCATGAGCACAGAACCCACAAAAAGCCTCGAGACCTTTGCCAACCCGGCTCCCCAGCGCGATTTTCACATCCACATGGAAATCCCCGAATTCACCTGCCTGTGCCCAAAGACCGGACAGCCCGACTTCGCCACGCTGATTCTCGACTACATCCCGGATACGACCTGCGTCGAACTGAAAAGCCTGAAGCTCTACATCTGGTCATTCCGCAACGAAGGCTGCTTCCACGAGGACGTCACCAACCGCATCCTCGACGACCTCGTCAACGCCATCCAGCCGCGTTTCATGCGCATTACCGCCAAATTTTTCGTGCGCGGCGGCATTTTTACCAATGTCGTCGCCGACCATCGTAAAAGCGGATGGACAGCCTTGCCGCGCGTCGACCTTGCCGAATTCCCTACTTCCTCCAATACACAAGGTTAAATGCCATGACGACCCGCGCGAAACAGCTTACCGACGAGCAGCTCGACCGCCTGGAAGCCCTGCTCGAAGAACCGATACTGGAAGAAGCCATGCGCCTTGACGAAATTCAGGGCTTCCTGTGTGCCGCTCTTGCGGGTCCCTGTGCCATTCCGGAAGAAAGCTGGATGGTCGACATTCTCGGCAACGAAAACGTCCTGAGCGATTCCGTCGGGCAGGAAGCTGCCCATTTGCTGCGCGCATTCGCGGCGGCCCTCGAGGACGAACTGAGCGCCGGAATTGCCCCGCAGCTTCTCCTCTATCCGCAAGAGGACGACAAAGACAGCCCGAGCGACTACCTTCCCTGGTGCCAGGCCTATCTATCCGGCGTCGATGCCGCGCACGAGGACTGGTTTGACGCTCTTTCCGATGAAGACGAAGAAGACGAAGAAATGCGGGAAGAAATCAGCTACCTTGACGAGCGCCTCTTCCCGCTCATGGTGCTTACCGGCGAAGCGGAAGCTGCCGCGCGGGAACACGATGAGCAATGGCTCGAAGGGAAAGAGCTTGAGCAACTCGTCAGCGACTGCGAAGAGGAACTACCGCAGGCGGTGGCCGACATTTACCGTTTCTGGCTCGCCTGGCGCGGAACCAAAACAATACGACGAGAAGGAAACAAGATCGGGCGCAACGCACCTTGCCCCTGCGGCAGTGGTAAAAAATACAAACAGTGCTGCGGTGCGCTCTGAACGAGAAACACCCTTACCGCGTTGGCGCAGGACAAAAGGCACAGCACGCGATCAATTATTGCGGCACGGCCGGCGGCGGGACGTAATCGGGCGGAACGGAGGGCTGCGGAAAATTACCCGGTGGAGGCGGAACACTGTTTCCTACTGGACGCTGCACCATGTTCCTCGCCGCCGACGCCGGCACCGGCACCTTATGACCGCTCGCATACATGCACTGCACATAAACCGTATCGTAATGTTGCTGGGCATCGAAACCATAGCCCCGTCTGGCCTCCGAACCGGAAACGCTGCCGAACAACAGACCACTGCCCGCCCCCACTGCCGCCCCCTGGCGCCCCCCGATGGCAGCTCCGGCAACCGCGCCAACGGTGGTTCCAACCAGCGCATGACGAACTATTGTCTCGTCGGCATGGTCGTTGACAAGAGAAAACGCGTAATTCCTGCACTGGATATCGCTGGCACGGAACTCCTCGAAGCTTTTTCCGCTTCCCGGCAAAGCCAATACGCTCGGATACGTCGGCACATGCCCACACCCGGCAAACAGAAACAGACAAAGCGCCGCGACAGCACATTTCCTCATTTCGCTTCGAACACGCATCACTGCACCCCCTGGGGCTTGGCCGGCACAACCTGCCATCCTGACGGACATTGACTGACATAAGGATAATACGCCTTCGATGCAGAGCAGAAATACCAGTAAGCCGGAACTGCCGGCGGAAGAACGGTTGCCGGAGGCGGCGCCGATTGCTCGATATAAACCGGCGGCGGACGCTCGATCACGATCGGAACGTAAGACGGGTAGTAATAGGGCCGATAAACAGGGGGCCCCCACATCGGGCCAATCATCACGTCGACACGCGAATGAACGCGGTCAGCACCAGCCGAACCGATGCCCGCCACCAGAAAGACGGCGAACAAAATCCACTTCAGGCCTTTGATTACCATTGCATTCACCACGACTCCGGCATCGGCAGGGAAATCACCGCAGACCAACACAGCCTGCCCTCATGAACACCCATCCTTGAAAACTACTACAAATCGCCACCTCCGGCAGAAAAAAATGTTACCCAATCGTCTCGAAATGTAAGCAAATATGTGTATGCATCGCCACACCGGAAAGCCCGCCCCACCGTCTTGTAGCAAGCTCGCACGGCTTTGATCTTGCTTCGGGAAAGCGTAAAATAAGACCTGTAGGGAAGATCCTATTATGAGCAAATTCTGGCGCTCGACAGACAAACTGTATAAAAATCATCCGGGTCAATCCGGCGTCCTTTGCGCCCGCCCGTGCCACCAAAAATGAAAGAGAGCAGCACATGAAACAGGGGTTTACGCAAACCTTCCTCGTCACCCCAGCACGCCAGAATGTCGGTCTTACCTCAGTTGCCTTGGGCATCGTGCGTGCCTTGCAGCGGCTGGGAGTTGAGGTCAGATTTGCCAAGCCCGTCGCCCAGGACGCCAACGACAATTCGGTTTTCTTTGCGCATCAGACTTTCCAGATTCCGGTTCCTGAAGCCCTGTCGATGCAAGAATCGGCAGAACGCATCGCCGCCAACCAAACGGACGAACTGCTGGAAGAAATCGTCGATCTGTGCATGAACGCCGGCAACGGCGCGAGTGTTCTGGTCATCGAAGGATTACATACGGACGAATCAAACTCCTTCGTTTCACAACTGAATGTCAGCATCGCCAACAGTCTCAAAGCAGAAGTCATCGTTGTCGCCGACGC
>CAYTWY010000001.1:45797-71144 GCA_964440925.1 uncultured Propionivibrio sp.
TGCATTCCACGCCTTCTTCCGGGGGCTCTGGTCGTCACTTCGGGCGACCGCGACGACATCATTCTCGCCTCGGCGCTGGCAGCGAGCCGCGGAATTGAACTTGCCGGACTGCTGCTCACCTACGGCAGCTCGATATCGCCACAGGTCATGCAACTGGCTTCACCCGCTCTGAGCACCGGACTTCCCATCCTGCGCACAAGCGACGACAGCTTCACCACCGCGCAACGCGTCAGCAACATCCCCGGCGCCGTACCCTACGACGACACGGAACGGATGAACGCCGTCCTCGATACGGTGGCCGAACATCTCGACAACGAGACGATTTCCGCTGCCCTGCACAAGACCGAATCGACCAAACTCTCTCCGCCTGCCTTCCGTTACCAGCTCATCCAGAAGGCTCGCTCGGTTCAAAAACGGATCGTTCTGCCCGAGGGAGAGGAGCCGCGCACCGTGCGTGCGGCAGTGATCTGCGAAGAGAAACGCATCGCTCACTGCGTTCTTCTCGGCAAACGCGCAGTCATTGAGACCGTTGCCGCCTCACAAGGCATCACGCTGCCTCCCAACCTGGAAATTCTCGATCCAGATGAAATCCGCGACCGCTATGTTGACGCCATGGTTGAATTGCGGAAAACCAAAGGTCTGACCCCGCAACAAGCCATCGCCCAACTGGAAGACACTGTTGTTCTCGGCACCATGATGCTGGCGGTCGACGAAGTCGACGGACTCGTTTCCGGCGCCGTCCATACTACGGCAAGTACGGTTCGCCCTTCCCTACAATTGATCAAGACAGCACCCGATTCGTCCATCGTCTCCTCGGTCTTCTTCATGCTCATGCCGGATCAGGTTCTGGTCTATGGCGACTGTGCCATCAACCCGGACCCAACGGCCGAACAACTGGCCGAAATTGCCAAGCAAAGCGCGGACAGCGCCAAGGCCTTTGGCATTACGCCCAAGATCGCCATGATCAGTTACAGCACCGGCACCTCCGGCACAGGCAACGACGTCGACAAGGTTCGCGCAGCGACCGAAATCGCCAAACGGAATTACCCTGGTCTGGTTATCGACGGACCACTACAATACGATGCGGCTTCGGTAATCGAGGTCGGGCAACAAAAAGCCCCGGACAGCCCGGTGGCAGGACAAGCTACCGTATTCATTTTCCCCGACCTGAACACAGGCAACACGACTTACAAGGCCGTACAGCGCAGTGCCAATGTCGTCTCGGTCGGCCCCATGCTGCAAGGACTGCGCAAACCGGTCAACGACCTCTCACGCGGCGCACTCGTTGACGACATTGTCTTCACGATTGCCCTCACGGCCATTCAGGCGCAGAAGTCTCCGCAATAGAGCAGTCGAAGGACATTCACAAAAGGAAATGCGGGGGCAAGCGCAGACCGGTAGTCTCTCCGCCCACCGCTCGGCAATTGGCCGACAGGCGCCGACTATGTTAGTATGCATAGCGGCGGGTCTCTCCGCATTGCAGGCAGGTGAATCTGGTCAGGTTCGGAAGAAAGCAGCCACAGCCTCTACTGCAAGTGCCGGAGGTAAGGCTCGCCGCCCCGCCCCCCAACGCACCCAGACTGAGTGCCAGCTGCAGAGCGCAAACACGCCATGCCATCGATTAAACGGCCTGTTTGTCTTCTTTCAAACACAGCAGCTTATACTCGATCGAGTCCACCAGCGCGATCCAGCTGGCTTCGATAATATCGGTCGACACACCAACTGTCGTCCACACCGAATGTCCATCGGTAGATTGCAGCAACACCCGAACCTTGGCTCCTGTCGCTTCGCCGCCGTTGATCACCCGCACCTTGAAGTCGGTCAGATGCACGTTCGACAATTCCGGGTAGAATCCGTCCAGCACCTTGCGTAAGGCACGATCAAGGGCGTGTACCGGACCGTCGCCCTCGGCTGCGGTAATTTCATCACGCCCATCGACCCTCACCTTGATGATCGCCGACGAGCTATAGTCGCCACTGGTCGGCTGCTCACCGATAATCTTGAAGTGTTGCAGTTCGAAAAATGGCCGGTATTTCCCCAGCTGCTTGCGGATGACCAGTTCAAAAGTGCTTTCCGCTCCCTCGAACTGGTACCCTTCATGCTCCATCTCTTTCAGGCGCTTGACGATGCGATCCGTCACCGCATCGTCCTTGGTGACCGCCGGGTCGACTTCCCAGATTTTTTCCAGGATCATCCGGCGCCCGGAAACTTCGCTCATCAGGAAACGACGCTGCGCGCCGACCCGTTCCGGGTCGATATGCTCGAACGAATGTGACGCCTTACCGACGCCATCGATGTGCATCCCACCTTTATGCGCAAAAGCGCAATTGCCGACAAACGGATCGCGCTCGTTGAGAGCGACGTTTGAAATAGCCGCGACATGACGCGCAACGCGCGTCATGTGCCTGTATTCGTCATCTGGCAAACACGCGTAATCGCGCTTCAATCCGAGATTGGCGATGATGGTCGACAGGTTGGCATTGCCGCAACGCTCGCCAAACCCAATATAGGTACCCTGCACATGCCGGGCACCGCTCTCGACAGCCGAAACGCTGTTGGCGACAGCCATGCCACAATCGTTGTGCGCATGAATCCCAACCGGCCGGGAAAATCGTGCCACAACCGTGCGCACAATTTCCGTCACTTCGGACGGAAAAGTTCCACCATTGGTATCGCACAGCACCAGACAATCCGCACCGCCGTCGACAGCGGCCTGCAGGGTCTGCAAGGCATAGTCCGGGTTGTTTTTGTAGCCATCGAAAAAATGCTCGGCATCGTAGATCACTTCTTTACCCTTGGCTTTAAAAAAGGCCAGGGTATCGCGAATCATCGACAGGTTTTCCTGCAGCGTCGTACGGATGATATCCGTCACATGGAAATCCCAACTCTTGCCGAAAATGACGACAACCGGCGTATCGGCCTGCAGCAGGGAAAGCACATTGGCGTCGTCCTGCACACGCAGGTCGCGTCGGCGCGTGCTGCCAAATGCAGCAAGCCTAGCGTGCTTGAGCTTGATCCCCTTGACGCGCGCAAAGAACTCCAGATCTTTCGGATTGGAACCGGGATTGCCTGCCTCGATATAATCGATGCCGTGTTCGTCAAGCAGGGCAAGAATTTCCAGCTTATCTTCGACCGAAAAGGAGATTCCTTCCGCCTGCGCCCCATCGCGTAGCGACGAATCGAATATCGCAACTTTCTCACCCATTTCAGACATCCTCAAACCTGAAAAAATCTCGTTCTCCTGTCGACCGATTGCGTGAACCGGATCACCTCCACGCCTGGAAATGAAAAATTTGCCGACCGGAACCGCCAGCACGTATCGCTTGTCGCGCCCGAACGCTGCGCCTATGGCCTAGCGAAGAAAATCAAAGCAAATTGTCCCGCGTCAGGCCACCGCGCTTTATGAACCGGCGCAACTGATCGAGCGCTTCAATCTGGATCTGGCGCACCCGTTCGCGGGTCAGATCGAGTTCTTCGGCAAGTTCTTCGAGCGTATTTATTTCGGCACCGCCCAAACCATAGCGCCGCTCAAGAACACGGCGTTGCTTGTCCGGCAGTTGCTCGACCCAATGGCTGACCAGATCGCCCACTTCGGTCGATTGCAGGAAGTCCTCCGGATCGAGTGCATTGCTATCCGGAATGGCATCAGCCACCGTATGTCCGGGATCGATTTCCAGTGGCGCATCTATCGACGAAATATGCTCGTTCAGGGCAATTGCCCGCCGCACGTCATCGACCGAACGCTCGATCAGGTGCGCCACATGCTTCAGGCTGACTTCCCGGCCGTTCGCCAACTCGAGATGGCGCATGGCACGCAGAATCAGATTGATTTCCTTGACCACATGCACCGGCAAACGGATGGTGCGCGATTGGTTCATGATTGCGCGCTCGATACTCTGGCGAATCCACCAGGTGGCGTAAGTCGAAAACCGGAAACCGCGCTCCGGTTCGAATTTTCCGATGGCATGAATCAGTCCGAGATTACCCTCCTCGATCAGATCAAGGAGCGGAATGCCACGATTCAGATAGTGCTTGGCAATATTCACCACCAGACGCAAATTGTGCTCGATCATTTTTTGCCGCGCCACGAACTCTCCCGCCTTGGCGCGACAAGCCCACTCGTATTCCTCCCGCGGCGAGAACAGCGGTTTGGCGCCGATCTCGTTCAGATAATGCTGCGTGACATCGTTGAGCAACTCGAATTCCGGCGCTGCAACGGGCGCATCCGCCTCGCCCCCGACGAGAGGGGAATGTTCGCCGCCTTCTTCGACAGGCGCGTCATCTTCGCAGAAAACGGAATCGGAATCGGAATCTGAATCGTCGGTCATGATCAGCGCGGCGGCAGATATTTAAGTGGATCGACCGGCTTGCCATCCAGCCGGACCTCGAAATGCAGCTTGACCTGATCAGCATCCGTATTGCCCATCTCGGCGATCTTCTGCCCCTTACTCACGCTTTGCTGCTCCTTGACCAGCATCCTGCTGTTATGGGCATACACGGTAATCAGGTTGTTGCTGTGCTTGACGACAACCATATTGCCATAACCGCGCAGCGTATTGTTCGCCAAAATGACTTTGCCATCCGCTACCGCGACCACCGGATCGCCCGACTTACCGGCAATATCAAGCCCCTTGTTTCCTTTTTCGCCGTAATTTCCGATGGCTCTGCCATTGGCCGGCCAAAGCCAGCCGCGTTCTTCGCCGCCCGCCGAGGCGCCTGCTGTGTGGAGGCTGGCTTCGCCCTTAGCCGGATTATCCGCCGCCCGCGAAGCATCGGCAGCCTTTGTCGAATCAGTTTTCTGCGCCCGCGCCAGAGCCTGTTCGGAATACGCCTCCTTGCCGCCCTTCGGCTCGCGCTTCAGCGTATCGCCATTGACGGACAGCGGTTTTTTCTCGACGACAACCTCCGGCGCAATCGGCCTCGCCACAACCACCGCAGAAGATACCGGCGCAACGGCAACCACCGAAGCCGGCTTGATCCTGAGCACACGGCCTACGGCGAGCTGATTGGGGTTTTCTATGCCGTTCATGGAAATCAGCTCGCGATAATCCATGCCATGCTCGCGTGCGATGCTGTACAGCGTATCGCCATTCTTGACCGTATAGCCCTCCTTGGTCTGAGGCGGATAATTCGCTGCCGGTTGCCCATCGCGCTCGAAAACTGGCGCCGGGATATTGCTCGCACACCCAGTCAGCCACAGGAAACAAAACATGACAAGCATGCCCCCCGTTTTGGCCAAAGCATTTTTTTTCTTCATTGAAGTCCTGAAAGCAAGGGAACGAAACGGACACCATCGAGTCGAGTCTCGACGTAGCCCTCCGGACGACGCTCGATCATGAGCAGGTTCTGCTCGGTCGTCCCCAACGGCAACAACATTCTGCCACCAAGCGCCAGTTGCTGCAAAAGTCTCTGAGGCACACTCGCCGCCGCCGCCGCAACGATGATGGTGTCGAAAGGCGCGGCCTCGGGCAACCCCAACTGCCCGTCGGCATATTTGAGACGCACACGGAACTGCTGGATGGCACGCAGGTTATTTTTCGCTTTCGCCAACAGGGGCTCGATGCGCTCGACGGCATAGACCTCGGAAGTCAATTGCGCCAAAACGGCCGACTGATAGCCACACCCGGCACCAATTTCCAGCGTTTTGCCCAATTCACGGTCTTCCATGAGAATTTCGATCATGCGCGCGACGATAAGCGGCTGCGAAATAGTCTGGGAGAACCCCAGAGGCAACGCCGTATCCTCGTAAGCACGCGAAGCTAATGCCTCTTCCACGAAAGCATGCCGAGGCACCGCCGCAATCGCCGCCAACACACGTTCGTTGCGGATACCCTGTTCGCGCAGGCGCGCGATCATGCGCGCCCGCGTACGCTGCGAAGTCATGCCGATCCCTGGATCGCCCCTGTTCATTGCGCCAACCAGTCGCGCAGCATGGGAAGCTGTGCGTTATGCGTCAAGTCGATCTGCAGCGGGGTCAGAGAAACCTGCCGGTTCGCCACAGCGTAAAAATCGGTTCCCTCTCCGGCATCCTGCGCCCTCCCCGCCGCGCCAACCCAGAAGACGGTCTCATTACGCGGCGTCAGGGAACGCACCACAGCCTCCGCCTTATGGCGTTTGCCCAGCCGGGTGACCACCCGGCCGCGCAAATCGGCATAAGGCACATCCGGTACATTGATGTTCAGCAAAAGGGGAGTCGTCGTTTGCTGCCTCTGGATCAGCTCGACCATTTCCAGAGCCACCTGCGCCGCCGTGGAAAAATGCGCTCCCGTTTTGCTGCACAGCGAAACCGCCAGCGCCGGAACGCCGAGCAGATAGCCCTCGGTCGCTGCGGCAACGGTTCCCGAATAAATCGTGTCGTCGCCCATGTTGGCGCCCAGATTGATGCCCGAAACCACCATATCCGGCAACTGGTCGAACATACCGGTCACGGCCAGATGCACGCAATCCGTAGGCGTCCCGTTCACATAATAAAAGCCGTTCGCCGCCTGCCTGAGCGACAACGGGCGATCGAGTGTAAGCGAGTTGCTTGCTCCGCTGCGATCGCGCTCTGGGGCGACCACCGTGACTTCGGCCACTTCCGCCAGCCGTCGTGCCAGACAATCGATCCCCGGGGAAAAATAGCCGTCGTCATTACTAAGCAAAATTCGCATGATCAACCGATAAGAAAGACATCACAAAAGGTCAGGGAAATTATACGGACATTCTCCGCACCGAAAGCAGGGCATGCGTCAGACACACCCTCAATTTCTTTCAAAAAGAGCAATCGATTCAACATGTGATGTGTTGGGGAACATGTTGACCACACCAACGCCGCGCAAACGGAATCCTTTCTGGCGTACCAAGATGGCCGCATCGCGCGCCAGCGTGGCCGGATTACAGGAGACATAAACGATTCGCTGCAGATCATCGGCAATCGACTTGACCAACTGAACCGCCCCCTCACGCGGCGGATCGATCAGCATTTTATCGAATCGACCCAGCGCCGACAGCGATTCGTCACTGGCCTCGAACAGATTGGCGAGCGCATAATCGACACACGCCCCCAGCCCGTTGGCTTCTGCATTCTGTTGCGCCCGCCGCACCAGATCGGCACTCCCCTCGACCCCCAGCACCCTGGCGCCTAGGCGCGCCATCGGCAGGGTGAAGTTGCCCAGTCCGCAAAACATGTCGACGATGCGCTCCCCGGGATGCGGCTCGAGTAAAGCCATGGCGCGCCGCACCAGCACCCGGTTGATCTCCGGATTGATCTGGGTAAATTCGGTAGGAGAAAAGGCATGCCGGATTGAAAAATCGGGCAGGCAGTAAAACAATTCGCGTTCATCAAGCGGATAAAACCGATACGCCGACGCCGGACCGCGCGGCTGCAGGTAAAAGACCGCTTGATGCCGGTCGGCAAAGCCGCGCAACAGTGATTCATCGGCCGAAGCAAGGGGCTTCAGTATGCGCAGAACCAACGCCGTCATTTGTTCGCCAACTGCCACCTCGACTTGTGGCGTGGCATCGGCGACCGACAGGCGCGACACCAGTTCGCGCAAGGGCATCAGCAGGGCGGAAACGTGTGCCGGAAGATTCGGGCATTGCCGGATATCGGCGATATAACTGCTCTTGCGCTCATGGAATCCAATCAGCATTGCGCCCTTGTGTGACGACACAAGCCGCGCAGAAAATCGCGCCCGGCAACGATACGCCGAAGATGCGCCATAAATCGGGGCATAAAGCTGCTCGGCGACAAGCCGCCCGAGATGCCATAAATTCGCTTCAAGCACACGCTGTTTGGCGGCAACCTGGGCAACGGGATCAAGATGCTGCATGCTGCATCCACCGCACACACCGAAATGGGGGCAGCGGGGAACGACGCGTTCGGGAGACGGTCGCAGGATCCGCTCCACACTGGCAATTTCGAAGGTCGGTTTTTTGCGATAACTCGCATACTCGACCCGTTCGCCAGGAAGAGCGCCTTCGACAAAGACGGTTTTACCTTCCAGACGGGTAATTCCCCGCGCTTCGTGATCGAGCGACTCGATGATTCCGACCGGCATAGCCGCGCTTTCCCGTAAAAAAGGCATCATTGTAGCGGCCACAGGGCTTTCGGAAAAATCTGCCGAACAAAAACCTTATTCCGGCAACGCCGCCACGTGGCGCCCCACGAGCATCTGCCGCTTGGCCGCAAAGCCACTGCGCTTTTCCACCACAAAGCCGGCAGCAGTCAAGGCCCGGCGCACACTTCCAGCAACCGACCAGGTTGCCAGCGTACTGCCGCAATGCGCACAGCGAAACAGTTGTCGACACAACTCGGGCGACCACAGCTCCGGATTCTTCGCCGGCGAGAAACCGTCAAGGTAAAAAGCGTCGGCCGCAACTTCGATTTGCGGCAAAAAATCGGAAGCTTCGCCAAAAAGCAAAACGAGAAGCAGGCGTCCTTGCGCCAATTCGATGCGATGCATCCCCGCTACCAGGGGCGGCCATTTGGCGACAAGCTCGGCGGACAATTCAGAGAACTCCGGCCACCGGGCATGCAGCCGGGCCAGATCGTCGGCACTGAACGGGTGTTTTTCAACGGAAAAGAAACGTAATTCCTGACAGGCTTCCGGATCATTACGCCACGCCAGCCAGGTAGAGAGAAAATTGAGGCCGAGACCGAATCCGGTCTCCAGAATGCAAAAACGCCGGCCATTGCGCCAGCGTTCGGGCAATCCATTGCCCGCCAGAAAAACGTGTTGTGCCTGTGCATGCGCTCCTGCTGCCGCGTGGTACACGTCTCCATACGTCTCGGAAAACGGCGTACCAGCGGCATCAAGATGCAACCGCGCACATTGAAGCGGAGGAAGGCTCTCCATACAGCAGAACAGCTGAAATCCTTCCCCCGACAGGCTTAGTTGCGCACCGAAGGTCCGGCACCAATCACCGTCAGACGATCGAGCGGCTCGAAGCCAATAGCGCCTTCGACACTGCCCTTCTCCCAATCGGCACGAGTACCCC
This sequence comes from uncultured Propionivibrio sp., assembly GCA_964440925.1. Lineage (GTDB taxonomy): Bacteria > Pseudomonadota > Gammaproteobacteria > Burkholderiales > Rhodocyclaceae > Propionivibrio. The sequence continues at coordinate 54,777 of CAYTWY010000001.1, forward strand.
AGGTCAGTTGCGTCGCGGTACGGCCGTCCAGCGTGGCACCGACCTTGTACAGCTTCAGCTCCGGAACGGCGACACCTTCGGCACCGACGACCGAAACGAAGCGCGTCACGATACGCACGTACTGGCCTTGCGGCAACCCGCTCAGGTCAATCGACTGACTTCCATCCGCCAGACGCACTTCCTTCGAGCCCTTCACCGCCTCAGCCGTATCCGAGACTTCCACCGTGGCGATCAGCGAGGCGCCCGCCGGAACCTTGGCTTGCGCGGTCAGCGTATCGAACTTCCACTGCTGCCGATCCGATTTGAATTTCGGCTCGTAGAAGGCTGGCTTCATCCATTGCGTACGATGCACGCCTTCCTTCTCGATATCTTCAAAATTCAACCAGACGGCCATCTTGTCGGCCTTCGGTCCCGGTTTCGTGGGATTGTCGTTGATCGACTTGATTTCCTCGGCCGAAAGATCGGTGGTATAGAAGCGAACCTGACTGACCTGGCCAACGAAGTGGGCAAAACGCGGCGGACGCTTGAGTTCCTTGATCAACTGACCGAGACGCGCATAACCGATAAAGATCGGATGACCTTCCCAGTTACGGTGCTCGATCTCGACATCGCCGAGCGGCGGAATCTGTGCCGCTTTTTTGGCATTGATGTAACTGAACCCACCGCTCTTTTTGCCAAAGCTCATCGAGTACTGCGCCCACTGTGCCAACGGGGCCTTACCTTCGGCTTTTCCTTCCCAGAAATACTCGGTCGTGTCATAGCAGATACCGGCGGTATAGGCTCCGCCCTTCTGCTTCACCAGCATGCGCAACAGATAGTTGGCACCCCAGCCGAGCGACGGCCCCTTGGACATGATCGGGTTACGATCCATTTCACCCTTGATCGGCAAACGGTTGAGGTTGGCCCAGACAATAGCGCTCAAGCCGTTATTCACCCGCAGACTGGCGCTATCGGGAATCTCGATGTAGTCGCCGAGGCTTCCCGCGATGTCGACCGACACTGCCCCGTCGGCCATTCTGGTGATTTTCGGGCTACCGCGCAAAATGGCATTATTGCCTTTACCCGACAGATCCTTGACGAGCGGAGTGCCTTTCAGCGTATCCTCGATCTGCACGGTTTGAGCCGCCAGATCGCCGACCTTCACCTTGTATTCGCCACCTTCCTGGAAAGAGTGGGTAAATTTCACTTCCACTTTCTCATTCGGGAGCAAGGACACGGAACGGCTATCGGCCACCTTGTCGTTGATCAGCAGATCGACCTTACCTGTGCTCTTGGCTTTGTGCCGATTGACCACATCGACCGAGGCAAACAGCATGTTGCTGTACTCCCCTTCACCAACGCGCACATTGAGGCCATTGACAAGGAACTTGGCTGCGGATTCGGCAATTGTAAGCGTCTGGCTTACCCCGCCAACACGTAACACATGCTTGCCGGGAGCATCAATGGCAATTGTCTTGCTGATGGTCCGTGTTTCACCGGGATTTAGCCCGACAACGCGTTCCTTGCCCGGCGCACCGAACAGATTCAGCGGCACCTCGCGACCGTTATCGTTCAAGGTAACGACCACACCGGCCAGACCGGCGCCTTCATTCCTGACTACACCTTCAAAAAGAACGCTTCCCGGAGCACCTTTAACGGGGGTCAACTTGACCTTGCCGAGCGAAACCTTCGGCGCGTTGCGTGAAAGAACGGTTTCATCAATCACTTTCAGTGCCTTTTCCCCCTTCGGCACACCATAGGTTCTGAATTTCAGTTGGTCACCAACGATATGGATGTCTCCATAGATCGTCTTGCCCAAAGCCAGCACTTCCGGAAAATCGGGGAAAATCCGCTCGTCCGGCTTGCCATAGTTTATTTCACCGTAAATGGCTTCACTCGATCCCTGGGTCACGTACACGGTCTTTGCTGCCCTGGCCGGATCAATGGAAATGCCCTTGATATAACCATGCAGGTGGCCGGCGAGAAAGAGATCGACATCATTATTTTCCAGCACGCTGACAGCGCGTTTGTTGGTGAAAGGATCGCCGTACGGGTGGTGCATGCCGACGACCCGCCACTTGGCCTTTTTCGCCGCATCGGAATTGAGATCCTTCTGCAGCCAGTCGAGGGAATCCCTGATGTTGGCCAAGGTCTTCTTGGCAACCGGAAGACCCGACAGATCGGCATTCATTTCATCCAGGCCCCAGACATTGCTGTTCATCATGACGATGTGTGCCGGGCCAAGATCGGCGGAGAAGTTCAGGCCGTTCGGCGAGCCATTATAGGTAGCACGCTGTGCCACCATGAAATACTCGTTGAAATGCGGGCCCACGTCATGGTTGCCGTCGATATAAACCACCGGAACATGCTTGAGAAACTCGGCGGCCGGAGCAAACCACGATTCCTGATATTTTTCCTTCTGATGCCCCATGCCATTGGGCAAATCGCCGGTATGCAAAACAAAATCCGGACGATCACGCATGATTGCCTCGGCAAGCAGTTTGCTGCTCTTGAAGCCATGACTGTCGCTGATCGTGAAGAAGTAAATTTCGCTCGGATCACCCTTCAGGGTACGGAAAGTACCGGACTGGCTTTCGCCAGAAGCCAGAACCACCGTGTAGTCATAGAGCGTCGCTGGCGTCAGGTTCTTGAGCGCCGCACGGTAAAGGCAATCACCTTGCGGGTTATCCTTCCACGGCTTTCCGCGCTGACAGGTCACGTCAAGCTCTGCATCGAGCTTACCGGCAACGCCGTATTTGACTTTCGCCGAAACGGCATCCCGCGTTTCAAAACTGACAGTCATCCCCGTTGCCGTTGGTGCCAGAAGATACGGCCCATTCATGATGGCGGCCGCCTGAACAGACGCCGCCCCACCGATCAATGCGAGCGAAACCGATAAACCGGCCGCCCATTTTCGACAATCAAACCACTGCTTCATAACGATCTCCAAAGAAAGTTCTTACAGCCAGATCAATCGAACAAGAGTTGTTATGGACTCTCCCCTTTTCCTGCCTTAGCGAACGATCAGGTGATCACTGCTCAAACCGGTCACCGTTTTTTGCTGCAGATCGACCACGAAATCGCGATTAGGCTGCCCGTTGGCGGCCTTGGCCAAGGCCTGAAGCAACGGTTTGAAACGGTTCTGGAACAGTCTCCCGGCCGGATTTTCCGACGAAGGCTTTTTCGTATCGGTTGAAGACATCGCTACGCTACCCGAGCGATCGGCAAGAACGCCGTTGAGGAGCTTATAGAACGACGCGCGCGGCTTGACGTCGGCAAAAGCCAGTTCGCCGGCGTTGAGCACGCGGTGGAAATCAACCGCCAGATCGATACCGCGAATCTTGGCCAACTCGTCAAGCGACGATCCGTTCGCCGCCGCCAGTGCAGCCGCTTTGTCTCGCGCCGCCTGCCAGTCGGCGTCATAACGTTCAACCGGGGCTGCAACCTGAGCGGCGTTTTTTTCTCCTGCCGTGCACGCGCCCAGTTTGGCCTTATCCTTGCCGGATTGCTGCAACTGCGCCTCCGTCACCTGCGTATCGAGAAGCGCCATCGTCAGCATGTCGGCGCCATTCAGGGACAACACCTGTTGCCGCATTTCGCAGAGCCAGTTCTTTTCCAGGAAGCGCAGACGGGTCAGTTCGGTAATGTGCCAGGAAGCGAATTCCGAATAGTTGCGTGCCGAAAGGATTCCCTCGTCCCACAACCCCTTTGCCGATTTCGCTGCCCGTGCCTTGTGCTCGACGCGATAATGCTCGAACAGTTCGTTGAAACGCGGCACATCCTTGAGCGTCAGCGTACGGATATCGACCTTGCCATCCCCGTGGTAACTCACATGCTTGTAGGCCGGAACATACGCAGCCAGAGACGAGGTCTGGACGTTAACCAGGAAATTATCGCCCTTCTGGTATACCGCCGTATCGTTGGCATGGATATGGCCGCCGAAATGCAAACCGACTCCGGTTGCCGCCACGGCTTCTGTCGTGGCTTTGCCCGGCTCCCGCTTCAGATCGAGACCTCTCTTGCCAAAAACCGTAGCAACTTCCGCTGAACTATCGCGGTAGAAGGGCAGCATCGGATAGTGGCTGAACACCGAAAGTATCTTGCCTTCGCGCCGCGCACGCTCAGCCACCTCCTTCACCCAGGCCATGACATGCTGCTTGTGCGTCACCACACGGTTGTAACCCGCATCGCCAGATGGCGCATATTGCTTACGCGGATTTTTGTCGCCCGGATCGAGCGGCAAATAAACATTGGCGTCGATGGACAACAGCCACAAACCGGGCGTTGGCTCGACCAGATAACTGGCATCGGGCTCCATGACACACCCGGTGTACTCGGGCTGGCGATATTTGCCGCCGGTACCCTGCTTGCAGATCTCGAACTGCCGCTTGTCCAGCACCGCCTCGTCCTTCGCCTTGCCGAAGCTGTAATCGGCCTGCCCCTTGTAGCTGCTATAGGGCGTCTCCCAGTAGACGTAGTCTTTCTGCGGCATCAGCCCATAGTCGCCCATGAACTGGAAAATCTCCTTGTAACCACCGTGCACCACTTCCTCGGTACAGATCGTTCCTTCGCGCTCGGCCCACGGCGTGTCGTAGCCCTTGCAGGCCGGCACGGCACCTTTGCTGAAAATCGGTTGCGCCTTGCCGTTGGCACCCAGGTAATCGGGCTTGCCCGCCGCATAGGCCACCGGAATTTGTGGATCGTGGTTCCCGGGAGTAACGAAAAACCGTAGCCCATGATCCTTCCGATAACGTTCGAGAACCTGCTGCAGACCGCGCAGATGAACCGGCTGCCCGTCGTCGCTGAAGTCTCCCGAAATCACCACGGTCTTCAGTCCGCGCGCCACCGCATCGTCAAGTGCGGCGACGAAGGCAAAATAATTCTCGTTGAACAGCCGCGTCGACGTCAGCTGCGCTTCCATCGTGCGGATGGTGGCATTTTTGCCATTCGTCGACGGCAGGCCCTTGAACGACCCATCGGCAAATTGCGCATAGACATCGTGGAAATGAACGTCCGACATATAGGCAATCTCGAAACCCTTGCCCGACGAGCCCGTCCCCGGATCGCCTGCGCAAGCGGCAAGCAGAATGGCCGCTCCGGCACCCAGAAACACCTGAGAGCATTTACTGTGCATTGTTTCCCGCCTCCTTGAACACATCTGAAAAATTTCTGAATTGTTTTTTGAATGCGGGTGATCATGATGGTTTTTGCGACGATTTGCAACCCGTGCAAAATCGCGAAAAAAAACGCCTTCAGCAAATAATCCTGCCCCCATGCGCTGCCTTAAAAGCCCTCGCCTTCGTGCGAAACGGAAAATACAAACAAGAATAGTTCTCAATATATACAAGAACAATTTGCATTTGCAAGCCCTTTATCGCACACACCATCGGCTCTGCCCCGGCGAGTTTCAGCAACAAGCAGATGAAGAATGTATACTGGCGCCCTCTTGCGACATCACGATGACGTTCATCACTGAACAACCCATAATGACAAACCGCATCACACCCCGGCACAGCAACGATGGTCTCCCCGCCATTTCACCACCAGCCCTGCCTGCCGCATGGCGGACGAACCTCGAGGAACAACTCGGCGACGGGGAGAGCGTTCTGGCCTGGCTGGAAATCGACCTCGATACACAGCTGCAATTCACCCCCGGCTTGATTGTCCTCACCTCACACCGGATCCTGGCAAAAACAGGCGCAGCGGAAGACTGGCAAAGCCATGGCCTGCGTCCAGGCCAATCCCTGACCCGACGCGACCATTCAGGGATTGGCAGCCTGGAGCTGATCGATGCCCAATCGCGTCTGGCGCTGTGGCGCTACACGCTGACGGCGGACATTGCCGCCGGTCGGCTGATCGAACAATTCAACCGGCAAATCGCCTTTCAACTGACCGGCGAACGGCCCGCCGCACCGAACCAGGCGCTGTGTCCGAACTGCGAAACCCCGCTGCTCGCCGGCCAGGAAGAATGTCCGGTATGTAACAAGGAAATCCATACCCCCCCATCGACCTGGACGCTTTTCCGTCTGTGGCGTTTCGCCCGCCCCTATCGCTGGCGCCTGCTGGCTGGTTTCCTGCTCTCTTTGGCCTCCACCGCCGCCACGCTGGTACCGCCCTATCTGACCATGCCGATGATGGACAAGGTGCTGATTCCGTTTCAGAACGGCAAACCAATCGACACAGCCCTGGTCAGCCTCTATCTTGGGGGACTGCTCGGCGCCGCCCTGCTGGCCTGGATTCTCGGCTGGGCCCGCACCTACATCCTGGCACTCGTTTCCGAACGGATTGGTTCGGACCTGCGCACGACGACCTATGAACACCTGCTCATGCTGTCGCAGGAATACTTCGGCGGCAAACGTACCGGCGACCTCATGGCGCGCATCGGTTCGGAGACTGACCGCATCAATATCTTCATCTCGCTGCATTTCCTCGATTTCGCCACCGACGTGCTGATGATCGGCATGACGACCGCCATTCTCGTCTCGATCAACGCCAAACTGGCCCTGATCACCCTGCTGCCCCTGCCCGTCATTGCCTGCCTTATCCACGTCGTGCGCGAAAAATTGCGCACCGGTTTCGAGCGCGTCGACCGCATCTGGGCTGAAGTTACCAACGTCCTTGCCGACACCATCCCCGGCATCCGCGTCGTCAAGGCCTTCGCCCAGGAAAAGCGCGAAGCGGCGCGCTTCCGCGCTTCCAACCGGCACAATCTGGACGTCAACGACAAGGTCAACCGCGTCTGGTCGCTGTTCGGTCCAACCGTCACTCTGCTCACCGAAGTCGGCCTGCTCATCATCTGGGCTTTCGGCATCTGGCAAATTTCGCGCTATGAAATTTCGGTAGGCGTCCTCACCGCTTTCCTGGCCTACATCGGCCGCTTCTACACCCGTCTCGACTCGATGAGCCGCATCGTCTCGGTCACGCAGAAAGCCGCCGCCGGCGCAAAACGCATCTTCGACGTCCTCGATCACGTCTCCAGCGTCCCGGAACCGGTCAATCCGGTACATCTGCCAAACGTCAGCGGACGCATCGAACTTGCCAACGTCGGTTTCCGTTACGGCACACGCAGCGTCACACGCGATGTCAGCCTCACCATCGAACCAGGCGAAATGGTCGGTCTGGTCGGACACAGCGGCTCGGGCAAGAGCACCATGGTCAATCTCATCTGCCGTTTCTACGACGTTACCGAGGGCGCTATCCTGATCGATGGTGTCGACATCCGTTCATTGCCGGTCGCCGAATATCGCAGGCACATCGGTCTGGTGCTGCAGGAACCTTTCCTGTTCTTCGGCACCATCGCCGAAAACATCGCCTACGGCAAACCGGACGCCACGCGCGAAGAAATCATTGACGCCGCACGTGCCGCACATGCGCACGAGTTCATCCTGCGACTCCCGCACGGCTACGATTCTCTGGTCGGCGAACGCGGCCAGGCGCTCTCCGGCGGCGAGCGGCAGCGTATCTCGATTGCCCGCGCCCTGCTCATCGACCCGAAAATCCTCATTCTCGACGAGGCCACCTCGTCGGTCGACACCACGACCGAGAAGGAAATCCAGAAAGCGCTCGACAACCTGGTGCGCGGGCGCACGACCATTGCCATCGCGCACCGCCTGTCCACCCTGCGCAATGCTAACCGGCTGGTAGTGCTCGATCGCGGCAGCGTGGTCGAAGTCGGCACGCATGACCACCTGATGGCGCAGGAAGGGCATTACTACCGCCTCTATCAGGCGCAGGCACGTAATGTCGATGTCGAGGAAGCACTCCGCGGGAGCGAAGTGGAAAGCAGGAATACAGGAGAGCGCGAATGAGCGACACCCCCGATTACCGACTGCAGCGCGACACTTTCGGGCGACTGTGTTTCACCGGCAACGACGGAGAAACGCATGTCGGTGTAGTTCCGGTGCGCGCCTTCCCGATTTCGTCGCCGGAACGCGGCATCGCCCTGGTCGACCCGCACGGACAGGAAATGGCCTGGATCGAGAATCTCTCCGACCTGCCCGACGATTTACGCACACTCGTCGCAAGCGAACTCGACAGCCGCGAGTTCATGCCGGTCATTCGGCGTATCGCCAGCGTCTCCAGCTACGCCACGCCCAGCACCTGGCAGGTCGAAACCGACCACGGCAACACCCATCTGGTTCTTAAAGGCGAAGAAGACATCCGCCGGCTGACGCCGCCGGCGCTGCTGATCGCCGACCGGGACGGCATCCACTACCTGATCCGCGACCGCAACGCGCTTGACCGGCAAAGCCGCAAGATACTCGATCGTTTTCTCTGACCGTCAGCCAAAAAGAACACGCTGCGTTATTCAGGCGATAATATTCCGATAAAGACAACATCAAGCCCATGGACACGAAAGACATCAAATTTCTTGAAATCCGCTACCTGCGCGGGCCAAATATCTGGACCTACCGTCCGGTCATCGAAGCGGTTGTCGATATCGGCGCACTGGAAGACTATCCGTCGAACACCCTTCCCGGTTTCGTCGACCGCCTCAAGGCATGCCTTCCCTCACTGATCGAACACCGCTGCAGCTATGGTGAACGGGGCGGATTCCTGCGCCGCCTGGAGGAAGGCACATGGACAGGCCACATTCTCGAACACGTCTCCCTCGAATTGCAAAATCTCGCCGGCATGCCCGGCGGCTTCGGCAAAGCGCGCCAGACCTCACTGCGCGGGGTATACAAGGTAGTCATCCGCGCTTGGCATGAAGAAGTGACCCTCGCCTGTCTGGAAGCCGGACGCGAACTCGTCCTGGCCGCCATCCACGACACACCATTCGATGTCGCGGCGCGCGTCGAAATCCTGCGCGACATGGCCGAACGCAAGCTGCTCGGCCCCAGCACCGGCTGCATCGTTGAAGCAGCCACCGCGAAAGAGCGGCGCATTCCGGCCATCCGTCTGCTGTCGACCGGCAATCTGGTGCAGCTCGGCTACGGTGCACGCAGCCGGCGTATCTGGACGGCGGAAACCGACCGTACCAGCGCCATTGCCGAAACCATTTCGCGCGACAAGGATCTGACCAAAACCCTGCTGCAATCGTGCGGCGTCCCCGTTCCCGAAGGGCGCATGGTCGACAGCGCGGAAGATGCCTGGGCGGCAGCGGAAGACATCGGCGTTCCCGTCGTCGTCAAGCCAACCGACGGTAACCACGCGCGCGGCGTATTTACCAACCTGATGACCTGCCCGGAAGTCGAAGCCGCCTACCGCGCGGCCATCGACGAAGGCAGCGGCGTGATCGTCGAACGCTTCATCCGCGGTTCCGAACACCGCCTGCTCGTCGTCGGTGGCAAGATGATCGCCGCTGCCCGTGGCGAAACGGCCTCGGTCATCGGCGACGGAAAATCGACAATCGACGAGCTGATCGATGCGCAAATCAATTCCGACCCGCGACGCGGCGCCGCCGAGGAGTTTCCTCTCGACGTGATCATCCTGAGCGAGAATCCCGTCGCCCTGCACGAAGTGATGCGGCAGGGATTCACGCCAGAATCGGTTCCGCCGCAAGGCCGTGAAGTACTGGTCGTGCGTACCGGCAATCATACCTGCGACATTACCGACCAGGTTCATCCCGATGTTGCCCGCGTCGTTTCCCTGGCCGCCCGCATCGTCGGTCTCGACATTGCCGGGGTCGATCTGGTTTGCGAAGATATTTCCCGCCCGCTTGAAGAGCAACGCGGCGCCATCGTCGAGGTCAATGCCGGTCCGGGTCTGCTGATGCATCTCAAACCGGCGACCGGCGAAGCACGGCCTGTTGGTCGTTCCATCGTCGAACACCTGTTCCCGAACGGCGACGACGGGCGCATTCCGGTCGTCGGCGTCAGTGGCAGCTATGGAAAAACGACCGTCTGCCGCCTCATCGCCCGCCTGCTCACCCTTTCCGGTAAACACACCGGGCTGGCCTGCAGCGACGGACTCTACTTTGATCATCGACAGGCGCAAAAGGGCGACTGCGCCCACTGGGAAGCGGCCAACCGCATTCTCATGAACCGGGCGGTCGAAGCGGCCGTCTTCGAGAACGGCAGCGATGCCATCCTCAACGAAGGTCTGGCCTACGACCGCTGCCAGGTTGGCGTGGTCACCAACATCGATCCGCAACGGCACACGGGACGTTTCTACATCGATACGCCGGAACAGGTATTCAACGTCCTGCGCACCCAGATCGATCTCGTTCTTCCGCACGGCATTTCGGTACTCAACGCTAGGGAACCGCTGCTCGTCGACATGGCCAGGCTATCCGACGGCGAAGTTATCTACTTCGCACAGGACCCGGAACTGCCGGCCATTGCCGCACATCGCGAACAAGGCAAACGCGCCGTCATCGTCCGCTACGGCCAGATCATGCTCGCCAGCGGGCAAGGCGAAACCACGCTCACCCGTCTGGCCGATCTGCCGCTGACCGCAGGGGGGCAGGCAAAGGAACAGGTCGACAACGTCCTGGCGGCCGTCGCCGCAGCCTGGGGACTGGGCATCGCCACCGACGTGATGCGCACCGGGATCGAAACCTTCGCCAGCGCCGACGAATAGCCCGCAGAAACACGATCGCCCAGAGAATTTTGCACAGGATGCCTTGCATCCGCATCGACAGGAAAGCCAGAGGAAACCGTTTATGGAAGTCTCACGCATCCGGGCGCTACGCGGCCCCAATCTGTGGAGCCGGCACACGGCGATCGAAGCCATCGTTTCGTGCTCTGAAACCGAATGCGATCTGACCCGCATCCCCGGCTTCGAAGCGCGCCTGCGCGAACGCTTTCCGGAGATATCGCTGCTCCAGCCGACCGTAAGCAACGAAATCGTTTCCATGGCGCATGCCCTGGAATTCGCTGTCCTTGGCCTGCAGGCGCACGCCGGCTGCCCGGTCACTTTCAGCCGCACGGCGCAAACGACTGAAGCCGGAATTTTCCAGGTCGTCGTCGAGTACAGCGAGGAAGCCGTCGGCCGCCTGGCTTTCGAACTGTCGTTGCAACTATGCCGCGCAGCGGTCGACAACCGGCCTTTCGATCTGTGTTCCGCGTTGAAGCAATTGCGCGAAATTGACGAAGACGTCCGTCTCGGGCCGAGTACCGGCTCGATCGTCTATGCCGCCGTGGCACGCAACATCCCCTACCGCCGCCTGACCGAAGGCAGCATGGTGCAGTTTGGCTGGGGCAGCAAGCAGCGGCGCATCCAGGCTGCCGAAACCGATCAGACCAGTGCGGTCGCCGAATCGATTGCCCAGGATAAGGAACTGACCAAGAAATTGCTGCAGTCGGCCGGCGTCCCGGTTCCCGATGGACGCCCTGTTGATAACGCCGAAGACGCCTGGACGGCCGCCTGCGAAATCGGTCTTCCTGTGGTGGTCAAGCCGCAGGACGGCAACCAGGGTAAGGGCGTCACCGTCAACCTGACAACGCGCGAACAAATCGAGGTGGCCTATGCGACCGCCTTCAGGATCAGCGATGAAGTACTGGTCGAACGTTATCTGCCTGGACAGGATCACCGCATCCTGGTCGTCGGCAACAAACTCGTCGCCGCCGCGCGCCGCGAACCGCCGATGGTCATCGGTGATGGCGAGCATTCGGTGCGCAACCTCGTCGATCGGGTCAACCGCGATCCGCGCCGCGGCACCGGACATGCCACCTCGCTGACCAAAATTCGTTTTGACGACATCGCCCTCGCCCGCTTGGCCGAAGACGGTCTGACGGCCGACTCGATCCCGCCTAAGGGCATGCGCGTCATCCTGCGCAACAATGCCAACCTGTCGACCGGCGGCTCGGCGACCGATGTCACCGACGACGTACATCCCGATTTCGCTGCCCGTGCGATTGCCGCAGCACAGATGGTCGGTCTGGACATTGCCGGCGTTGATATCGTGTGCACCAACGTGCTGCGTCCGCTGGAAGAGCAAGGCGGCGGCATCGTCGAGCTAAATGCCGCGCCGGGACTGCGCATGCACCTGCAGCCGTCCTACGGCAAGGGCCGCGCCGTTGGCGAGGCGATCATCGCGCACATGTTCGCCGAAGGCGACGACGCACGAATCCCGCTGGTTGCCGTCGCCGGCACCAACGGCAAAACAACCACCGTACGCCTGATCGCCAGCATCCTCTCCGCCAAAGGACTGCGCGTCGGCATGACCAGCACCGATGGTATCTATATCGACGGACAGCGCATCGACAGCGGCGATTGCAGCGGCCCGAAAAGCGCGCGCAACGTCCTCTTCCACCCCGATGTCGACGCTGCCGTTCTGGAAACGGCACGTGGCGGAGTGCTGCGCGAAGGACTCGGTTTTGATCGCTGCGATGTCGCCGTTGTCACCAATATCGGCAAGGGCGATCACCTCGGCCTTTCCTACATCAGCACCGTCGAGGATCTGTCGGTAGTCAAACGCGTCATCGTACAGAACGTCAAGCCCGATAACGGCCACGCCGTACTCAATGCTGCTGACCCGATGGTCGCACGCATGGCCGACGCCTGCCCCGGGAAAGTCATCTTCTTCGCCTGCGACCGGCATCATCCGGTCATGGCCATGCATCGCACCCAGGGCAAGCGCATCATTTATCTCGACGGAGACAGTATCGTCGCATCCGAGGAAGGCTTAGAACAACGCATTGCGCTGACCGACATTCCGCTGACCGCCAATGGCAACATCACCTTCCAGGTCGAGAACGCCATGGCCGCCATCGGCGCCGGCTGGGCACTCGGTCTCGACTGGGCGCTCATTCGCGCTGGTCTTGCCAGTTTCGTCAGCGACGCACAATCGGCGCCCGGACGTTTCAACCTCTTCGATTACCACGGCGCAACCCTGATCGCCGATTATGGTCACAACCCGGATGCCATCCAGGCGCTGGTCAACGCCATCGACAACATGCCGAACGCAAAAACCGGCCAGCGTACGGTGGTCATCAGCGGCGCCGGTGATCGACGTGACGAGGACATCCGCCAGCAAACCGAAATTCTCGGCAATGCCTTCGACACGGTCGTTCTCTACCAGGACAAGTGCCAGCGCGGACGCGCCGATGGCGAGGTGCTGAGCCTGCTACGGGAAGGGCTGCAGGGCGCCCGACGGGTCAGCAACGTCTGCGAGATCCATGGTGAATTCCTGGCTATCGACAAGGCGCTGCAGGGACTCCAAGCCGGAGACCTGTGTCTGATCCTCGTCGATCAGGTGGAAGAAGCGCTGACGCATATCGCCCGGCGTATCGCCGAAACCGCCAGCTAGGTGCGCAGATCCGGCCCCCGTCAGGCCTATGCTTCGGGGGGCGAAGGTGGCGTTTGTGGCGAAAAAGCTCCCCGGCGGCATTCGAATTCCACGCAATCGACCATCAGGCGCGGATCCTGAAGCGTCAGGAAGGCCAGGCAGACAATCTGCCCCAGGCCACGGACATCGACCCGGTGTTGGCACCCGGTGCAATGCACATTGCTCGCCGGCGATTCGGAAGCGTTGGCAGCGACCACCATCAGTCTCCGTCGAAAGTGGGGGGACGCGTCCGAATCTGCGACCAAAGCGAAACATAAACAAGGAATTAATTCACGAATCCGACGTAAAACAAGGCGTTTTTCGCCAGCACAACGAAAAATCCGAAGGAAACCGCCATCAAACCACGGCACGCCCCCAATGCGCTCCCCTGCCCTTGCGGCAAAGCACGCCGTTATGCCGAATGCTGCGCCCCGCTTCACGCCGGCCACCGCGCGCAAAGCGCCGAAGCACTGATGCGTTCGCGCTACAGTGCCTATGTTCTCGGGCTTGAGCCCTATCTGCTGGACACTTGGCATCCCGGCACCCGCCCGCCGGCGCTCGCTCTGGCCGAAGAAAGCGGAACGCGCTGGCTGGGCCTTGAGGTGAAACGGCACACGACAACCGGAGAGCACAGCGCCGTCGTCGAATTCGTTGCCCGCTACCGGATCGATGGACGGGCGCACCGTCTGCATGAGACATCCCGCTTCGTGCATGAAAACGGACGCTGGTACTACCTTGACGGTGAATTTCCGGCACAGGATGCGCCCCGGTGAGGGAAGAACTGCCCGTCCTTTACCGCGATGAACAGCTGATCGCCATCCACAAGCCGTCCGGCCTGCTGGTACACCGCACCGTGCTCGATCGCCACGAAACCCGCTTTGCCGTACAGATCCTGCGCGACCAGATCGGTCAGCACGTCCACCCCGTCCATCGCCTCGACCGCGGTACCTCCGGTGTTTTGCTTTTTGCCCTCGACCGCGAAATCGGTCGCGAACTCAGCCAGCAGTTCGAAGTCCAGCAAATCGACAAGACCTATCTCGCTGTCGTGCGCGGCCACCCGGACGAAGCCGGGATCATCGACCACCCGCTCTCGCGCCAGTTTGACGCTTACGAGTTCCGCACTCCCGACACGGCAGGTGAAGCGCAACAGGCGCTGACCCGTTATCGGCGACTGGCCATCACCGAACTGCCGTACCGCGTTGACCGCTACCCGAGCAGCCGCTATGCGCTCCTCGAACTCAAGCCGGAGACCGGGCGACGGCATCAATTGCGCCGCCATCTCAAGCACCTTGCCCACCCGATCATCGGTGATGCCACCTATGGCAAGGGACGACACAACCGCCTGTTCCAGGAACTCTTCGGCTGCCAGCGGATGCTGCTTGCCTGCCTTGAAATGCGCATCATCCACCCGCGCAGCGGCCAACCGCTGACCCTCCGCGCCCCGCTGGCGGAAGATTTCGCCACTGTGTTGCACAAGCTCGGCTGGTCCGCATTGCTGCCGGAAGGCTAAATCCCGACCAGCACCTCGCCACCCTCGCGCACGAGGCCGGCCTTGATTGATGTTAAAATTCCGCCCTTCGGTTTCCCCCCATGAATTACTTCAACGCCTTTGACAGGAAGTTCGCCATGACCGCCATTCGCCAGGAAGATCTGATCCAGAGCATCGCCGATGCCTTCCAGTACATCAGCTACTACCACCCGCTCGATTTCATCAAGGCGCTGGGTGAAGCCTATGACCGCGAGGAATCGGCGGCAGCCAAGGATGCGATTGCCCAGATTCTGACCAATTCGCGCATGTCGGCCGAAGGCCACCGCCCGATCTGCCAGGATACCGGCATCGGCATGGTCTTCCTCAAAGTCGGTATGGACATCCAGTGGCCGGACGCCACCATGAGCCTGCAGGAGATGGTTAACGAAGGCGTGCGCCGTGCCTACGCCGACCCGGACAACCCGCTGCGCGCCTCGGTACTGGCCGACCCGTCCGGCACTCGCAAGAACACCAAGGACAACACCCCGGCGGTCGTGCATTACGAGATCGTTCCCGGCCATCACGTCGAAGTCATCTGTGCCGCCAAAGGTGGCGGCTCGGAAGCCAAGGCCAAGTTCGCCATGCTCAACCCGTCCGACGATCTCGTCGAGTGGATTCTCAAGACCGTGCCGACCATGGGCGCGGGCTGGTGTCCGCCCGGAATCATCGGCGTCGGTATTGGTGGCACGCCGGAAAAAGCCATGCTGATGGCCAAAGAGTCGATCATGGCCCCGTGCAACATCCACGAACTCAAGGCCAAAGCCGCCGAATGTGCCAAATCGGGCGCCACGCTTTCGCGTACGGAAGAACTGCGCCTCGAACTCTACGAGAAAATCAACGCCTTGGGCATCGGCGCGCAAGGGCTTGGCGGCCTGACCACCGTCCTTGACGTCAAGGTACTCGACTACCCGTGCCACGCCGCCAACCTGCCGGTGGCGCTGGTGCCGAACTGCGCGGCCACGCGCCACATCCACTTCCACCTCGACGGCTCCGGCCCGGCCAAACTCGAACCGCCGAAGCTGGAAGACTGGCCGGCCGTGACCTGGAAGGCCGACGTCAACACTGCCACCCGCGTCGATCTGAACACGCTGACCAGGGAACAGGTCGCCGCCTGGCAACCCGGCCAGAAGCTGCTGCTCAACGGCAAGATGCTGACCGGGCGCGATGCCGCACACAAGCGCATCGCCGACATGCTGGCCAAGGGTGAGAAGCTGCCGGTCGATTTCACCAACCGCGTTATTTACTACGTTGGCCCGGTCGACCCGGTGCGTGACGAAGTGGTCGGACCGGCTGGCCCGACAACCGCCACCCGCATGGACAAATTCACCCGCATGATGCTCGAGAAAACCGGCCTGATCGCCATGGTCGGCAAGTCCGAACGGGGTGCCATTGCCATCGAGGCGATCAAGGACAACAAGTCGGCCTATCTGATGGCGGTCGGCGGTGCAGCCTACCTCGTCGCCAAGGCGATCAAGGCGGCACGCGTCGTGGCCTTTGCCGATCTGGGCATGGAAGCGATCTACGAATTTGACCTGCAGGATATGCCGGTCACGGTCGCCGTTGATTCTTCCGGCACCTCGGTGCATACCACCGGCCCGAAAGAATGGTGTGAAAAGATCGGGAAGATTCCGGTCTCGATCCTCTTCAA
>CAYTWY010000002.1:0-50659 GCA_964440925.1 uncultured Propionivibrio sp.
ACGCGCCGAGCAGGGGAGGAAAGTGATCAGGATGGCGGATACAGCGCGTTCACGCCGCGTCCCGGAAGCGGCTGCGGCGGAGATGGCCGGGACGTTGCAGCCCAGACCAATGAGAAAGGGGACGGCGACGCCGCCGTGCAGCCCGAGGTAGTGAAAAGCGCGGTCGACGACAAAGGCGACGCGGTGCATGACGCCGGATTCCTCGAGCAGAACCAGCAGCACAACCAGCGGCAGCATGTAAGGGATGACAATGCCGATCAGTCCGACCATGCCGTCGCAGATGGCGCGTCCGACAATACCGGCTGTGCCTGTCGGCTGCCATTGCTGTGCCCATGCAGCGAGTCGGGCGGAAGTCCAGGCGTCAAGCTGGGTGCTGATTTCGAAGACGATGAGCAGGACAAGGGCGAAAATGAGCAGGCTGCCAAGCAGGCCCCAGCGCGGATGCAGGAAGAGCTCGTCGAGCCAGAGCCGCCAGCCATCGCCGGAGTCTCTGCTACGCGGGCTGGAGACGGCCTCAAAAAGGCATGCGGCGCGATGGTGGCGGTCGGCGTGGACTTCCTCAGAAAGCGGACGCGGCAGGGTTTGTTCGGCTTGCGTACGCGCAGTGGTAATTTCTTCTAGCAGCGACGGTGAGTGAGCGCTCAGTGCGTGCAGGAAGTAGTCGTCGTTTTCCGCCAGTTGCGAGAGCAGGAGTGCCCTGGGGACACGGAAAAGATCCTCGATTTCCGGCCGGGCAATGATCGTCTTCAATGGCTGCAGGCTGTCGTCGATGTGTCTGGCCGGACGTTGCGGGAGCGGGCAGGTTTTTTCGCGGGCGAGAGCCAGCGCTGTTTCGAAGAGCGTGGTCAGTCCCTTGCCCATATGCGCGATGGTCGGAACAACAGGGGCGCCGAGGCGTTCGCCGAGTTGCTGGACATTGATGTACAGCCCCTTTTTGCGCGCTTCGTCAACATGGTTGAGGGCGATGACTAGGGGACGCCCGAGCAGGCTGAGTTCGAGGCTCAGTTCGAGATCTCTTTCCAGGCGGGTGGCGTCGACGACGTGGATCAGCACGTCTGGAGCGGGGAAGTGGGTGCTCGCCGATGTTGATTCATGCGCATCGTCTTGCGCCGCGATATGGGGCCAGTGGTCGCCCCAGAGCAGGTATTTCAGGACGACCTGATCGTGCGCGCTGAGATGGTGCAGCGAGTCGATCGAGGGGAGATCGACCAGGGCAATCTGCTCCAGCCCGACATCGACGACGCATTCCTGATAGGCGTCGCCGATGCCGGCCAGCCGGTCATGCTGTACGACCGGGCTGGAAGCGGCCTGGAAAAAGGTGCTCTTGCCGGCACCATGGCGCCCGATCAATGCTACCCGAGGGCGCCGTGAGCCGCGCAGCAGCGGAGTATGTAGCGGTATTCTGGCCAGTGAATCGGGAGGGGGGGCGGCAGGCATCGATTTCGGGGCGGGAGAAAGTCCGGATGCAAATCCGGGAGGAGGAATGTTCCGGGAGCCGCAGGCCGGCGAGGTGCTAAACTGCCATCCTGCACGAGGCAGGCAATTTAACATCAAAACCGGCATGCATAAACCCTGGCAGGAAAGCGCCCGCTTCCTTGGCGCAGCTTCCAGTCGTTTCTTCCTTTGCGTTCATGTTTCCTTTTTTTCGTTCTCCTTTGTTCCGGGCCTTGATGCTTTCCCTGTGGGCGCATCTGCTGCTTCTGCTGCCGGCGGCTTCTTGGCGTCCATTGCGGACGGAAATCTTCGAAGTGCCGGGGCCTGTGGTGCTGAACGCCAATCTTCGTCCCTTGTCGGTGAGGGCGCAGACAGCGGATCAGGGCAGGCGGACGCCTCCGCCGGCAATAAGCGCGGAAAAATCGTCACAGGCCGTGCCGGCCAAGCCGCTGGTCGTTAGCGAAGCGTCGACGCAGACAACGCCTGACGCGCCATCGGCTGCGCCGGTTTCCGGCGAAGTCCGGACGTCGCCGAGTGCTCCCGTCGGCGCGGCGGCGTCTGGGCGCCCTGCGGGAAGCCAGGCGCAGGCCTCCGGGCGCGAAGGGGTGCGAGCCGACGAGATGCGTCAGTACCGGCTCTCGGTGGCGTCGGCGGCCCGGCGTTTCAAGCGCTATCCGCCTTTGGCACGGGAGCGGTTGTGGGAGGGAAAGGTCGGTCTGGAAGTGAGCGTTTCGGTGCTTTTACCTCTGCCGGAAGTCAGCCTGACGCATTCGAGCGGCTATCCGCTGCTCGACGAGCAGGGGCTCGAAACGATGCGCCGTGCCGTGCACGCCACGCCGTTGCCGGAAGCTTTGCGTGGGAAGAGCTGGCGCGAGCCGTTTGCGATCAGTTTCAGTCTGGAGAACGAGTGAGTGTCGGGTGCAGGACTTCTTCGTGGAAATGGAAGTTTCCTGCGCGCCGGTCGGCGAAGTAGTGCTGCAGGCAGCGCGTGACGCTCTGGAAGGCAATTTCATCCCAGGGAATATCGGTCTCGCTAAACAGCCCGGTTTCCAGACTTTCCTCTCCCGGAGCGAAGTCGGTGTCGAGCAGACGGGCACGGTAGAACAGAAGAACCTGGTCGTGGTGCGGGATGTTGATGAGGGTAAAGAGCGTTGCCAGTTCGACGCGGGCGCAGGCTTCTTCCTGTGTTTCGCGCAGGGCGGCCTGGCTTGTCGATTCGCCGTTTTCCATGAAACCAGCGGGGAGTGTCCATCGGCCAAGACGAGGTTCGATGGCGCGGCGGCAGAGCAGGATGTCGCCCTGCCATTCGGCAATGCAGCCGACGATGATTTTTGGGTTCTGGTAGTGAATCGTCGCGCAGGCCGGGCAGACGTGGCGGGGCATGTTGTCGCCGGCGGGAATTCGGTATTCGAGGGGAGTTCCGCATTCGGAGCAGTATTTCATACGACATGACTTTCTATGACAAAACCGGTCTCGCGGGGGCCGGGCGTGGCGCGATACGGGACATTTTTCATGGCGTGATTCTATACGATGGCGATGATGTCTTCTTTTGCCACTTCGGTTACTTTCGTGCAGCGGCAGGGGCGGTTTTTGTTTCCCGGCGTGACGCATGCGGCTACAATAACCGGGCGGCGTGCGTTGCATGTCCGGACGGCGTGACAGGAGGTTGAATGTTTCTCATCGTTGGCTATGTCATCATTTTGGGTTCCGCGATCGGAACCTATGCGGTTCACGGCAGTCTTGCTGCCCTGTGGATGCCGCTGGAGTATGTGGCGATCGTCGGTCTGGCTCTGGGCAGTTTCCTGGCCGGCAATGATATCAAGACGATCAAGTCAACGATTGGTTCCCTGCCCAGTCTGTTCAAGGGGGCGAAGTATTCCAAGGCGCTTTACGTCGATCTGCTTTCCATGCTTTTCGAAGTGCTGGCCAAGGTGCGCAAGGAAGGCCTGATGTCGATCGAGAACGACGTCGAGAATCCGCACGAAAGCCCGATTTTCGGCAAGTATCCGGCGCTGGCGCACGATCATCATGTGATGGAATTCATTACCGATTATCTGCGCATGATGGTGGGCGGCAACCTCAATGCGATTGAAATCGAAAATCTGATGGACGTGGAAATCGAGACGCATCATCACGAGGTCGAGCTTCCCGGGCACGTGATGGCCAAGGTGGCCGATGCCTTGCCGGCTTTCGGTATCGTCGTGGCGGTGATGGGCGTGGTCAACGTCATGGGGTCGGTCGGCGAGCCTCCCCCGGTTCTGGGCAAGATGATCGGTGGTGCGCTGGTCGGGACTTTCCTCGGCATCCTCGTTTCCTATGGTTTCGTGGCGCCGGTGGCGAGCCAGCTGGAGCAGAAGGCGCACGAAGGTTCGAAGATCTTTCAGGTGATCAAGGTGGTCTTGCTGGCCTCGATGTCGGGCTATGCGCCGCAGGTTGCCGTCGAGTTCGGGCGCAAGGCGCTGTTCTCCGGAGATCGTCCGTCCTTTATCGAGCTTGAGGCCGAACTCAAGGCGCGCAAGGGAAAGTAATTCCGGTTTCCTGGGCAAGGATCACGAATGAGCGAAGACGTACGCCCCATAGTCATCAAGCGCATCAAAAAGGTGGCGGGCGGCCATCATGGTGGCGCCTGGAAACTTGCCTACGCCGATTTCGTCACGGCGATGATGGCTTTCTTTATTCTTATGTGGCTGCTCGGTTCGGTCGCCAGTGGCGATCTCAAGGGGATTGCCGAGTATTTCCAGAATCCGATGAAAGTCAGCCTGATGGGGGGGACGGGGGCTGGCGATGCGACAAGTATCCTGAAGGGGGGCGGTACCGATATCACCCGTAGTTCTGGGCAGGTCAAGGGCGGGGAGTCCTCGGTGAGCAAGAAGTCGCCCGACCTGAAGGATACCAAGAGCGAGCAGTTGCGCCGCGAATTCGAACAGCGCGAAAGAGCCTCGTTGAATGAACTGAAGAAAAGCATCGAGCGCCTGATCGACAGCAATTCGATGCTTCGGCAATTCAAGAACCATCTGCTGATCGATGTGACTCCCGAGGGGTTGCGCATCCAGATTCTCGACGAAAAGAACCGGCCGATGTTCGATACCAGCAGTGCCGATCTGAAACCTTACTCGCGCGTGATTTTGCGCGAAATTGGCAAAGCGCTAAATGCCGTTCCCAACAAGGTGAGCTTTTCCGGGCACACGGATGCGGCGCAGTACATGAGTGGCGAGAAAGGTTTTTCCAACTGGGAGCTTTCCGCCAACCGGGCCAATTCTGCACGCCGCGAGATGATCGCCGGGGGGATGGACGAAAACAAGGTGTTGCGGGTGGTCGGTCTGTCATCGACCGTGCTGTTTGACAAGAACGATCCGCTCAGCCATTCCAACCGGCGGATCAACATCATCGTGCTGAACAAGAGAACCGAGGAAGCAATGCTGCAGGAGGATGGGAGCGCAAGCGTCGATATTGATGCCAACGGTTCCTTTCCGGCGCTGGCTTCCTCACCTTCGGCAGATATCAGAAAGTGACCCTTTGCCTTTCATCGGCAGAGGCAGTCTTGCGGTATCGGCTCGGGAAACAGGGGAGCGAATATTTTTTGGAGGGAAGTCGTGCCTGAACAGAAACCTGGGTTTTCCCCCCTGCTGATATCGCGTGGAGCAAATGAACGCGAGTTTTCCTTTACGTCCGAGGATTTCGAGCGTGTGCGCAAGCTGATTTACGAATTTGCCGGCATTTCTCTTTCCGAAACCAAGCAGGATATGGTGTACAGCCGCCTGGCGCGTCGTTTGCGTGAGACACGGCTGAAGTCGTTTGGTGAATATCTGGCGTTGCTGGAGCGCGGCGATCACCGGGAATGGGAGAAATTTGTCAATTCCTTAACCACGAATCTCACTTCTTTTTTCCGCGAACCGCATCATTTTCCGATTCTCGCCGATTATCTGAAGGAATTGCGTGGCCGTCCGTCGATCAAGATTTGGTGTTCTGCGGCCTCGACCGGGGAGGAGCCTTACAGTATCGCCATGACGGCGGTGGAAACGTTCAACAGTTTCAATGCGCCAGTGTCGATCGTGGCTACCGATCTGGATACCAGCGTTCTGGCGACGGCAGAAAAAGGTGTTTATCCGGCGGATCGGGTGGATAAGCTGTCTGCTGAACGTTTGAGCCGCTTTTTCCTCAAGAGCGCATCCGGAGCGCAAAGCGGGTATGTTGTGCGGCCGGAATTGCGGCGCATGATTACTTTTCAGCGACTCAACCTGCTTGAGCCGAACTGGTTCGTGCGCGCTCCGCTGGACGTTATTTTCTGTCGTAATGTCATGATTTATTTCGACAAGCCGACCCAGTACAAAATACTGTCCCGCTTTGCTCCGCTGATGAGCGGGGCCGGGCTGCTGTTTGCCGGGCATTCGGAGAGTTTCTTGCATGCTGCGGATTTGTTCCGTTCGCGGGGGAAGACGGTCTATGAACTCGTGCCAAAATCCCGCTGACCTAGGAAAATCCCCAGGGGGGAATGAGGGGAAAGAGCATCATGTGGCATGCGGCGATAAGATCATTTTTGTCGGCGCTTCCACCGGGGGGACCGAAGCGGTCAAAACCTTTTTGTTGGGAATTCCTTCGGATTGCCCGCCGGTTTTCATCGTCCAGCATATGCCGCAGTCGTTTACCGGTTCGTTTGCTGCGCGCCTCGACAGCCTTTGTCCTCCCCATGTTGTTGAAGCGCAAGGGGGGGAGAATGTGACTTCGGGGACGGTCTATATCGCCCCCGGGCACTCGCATCTGAAAATCCGCCGCGGAGGGCATGGCTATATTACCGAACTGCTGGCTTCTCCGCCGGTGAATCGCCACCGCCCTTCGGTGGATGTGTTGTTCGATTCGGCAGCCGAGGTCGTCGGACGTCACGCGATCGGAGTGATTCTCACCGGCATGGGCAAGGACGGTGCGTGCGGTCTGCTGCGCATGCGCAAGGCGGGGGCGAAAACTTTCGGTCAGGACGAAGCCAGTTGCATCGTTTATGGGATGCCGCGGGAAGCAGCATTGATCGGTGCCGTCGAGGAGGCGGTCTGTCTGGCCGATATTTCCAGACGGGTACTTATGGTCTTGGGGCGGTGAGGCAGCCTCCAGAGGGTTCAGGGCCGAGCCCGATTTGCCGTAAGTCCAGCGAGCCGGCGGTGTGCTGATCCGGTGTGAAAAACCGCATGCCGTGCTTTTTCAGCGTCCTTTACACGGTTTTCCGACGTGCTCGTGGACGGGTTTTGCCCGCTTTGACGAAGGGTGAGGAATGAACCCCTTGTGTGGGTTAAGTCCTAGTCCTGATGCGGTATTGCGGCGGTTTTTTCTGTTGATGCTTGTGGTGAAATGACGATTGTTAGATTAAGATACAAGAAACAGGGTGTCCGGTCGTTTTCCCAAAAGGGAGTCAAGGCATGTCAGAGCTGTTAAAAAGTATTGATGCGCGTACCAAACTTGCCGGTACCAACAAGCTGGAAATTCTCTTGTTTTCGCTTGGCGTGAATTCGCTTAACGGGCGCAGGGAAACGTTCGGCATCAATGTGTTCAAGGTGCGCGAGGTGATGCGAACGCCTCCGATTACTGCCGCGCCGGAGATGCCGGCTTCGGTCGAAGGTATGGTCAGCTTGCGCGGGGCGCTGGTGCCAGTTGTCGATTTGGCCAAATATGCCGGCGTGGCGACGGATACGCCGCGTTCGAGTTCGATCATGATTGTGACCGAATACGCCGGACATACGCAAGGTTTCCTAGTCGAGGCGGTCGATACCATTTTGCGCCTTGACTGGAGCCAGATGAAGGTTCCGCCGGAAATGCTGGTGGCCGAGATGGGGGGGCTGGTGACTGCCGTGACCGAATTGCCCGACGGCCGGCTGGTGATGATGATGGATGTCGAGAAGGTGTTGTCGGAAACGACGAAATATGACGAGGAAGCCGTTTACCGTAACATCAAACCCATTAACAATCCGAAGCTTACCGTCCTTTTTGCTGACGATTCGGTGGTGGCGCGCAACCAGATTGTCCGGACGCTGGATGCGATGAAGGTAGGGTATGTGGCGTCTATCAATGGCCGGCATGCCTGGAATGAGCTCGAAAAACTCGCCGCGTATGCGCAGGCCTCCGGGCAGCCGATTACCGAACTGGTCAGCCTGGTCCTGACCGACGTTGAAATGCCCGAAATGGACGGTTATATCCTGACCAAGAAAATCAAGTCTGATCAGCGTTTTGCCGGTATTCCGGTCATCATGCACTCTTCTTTGTCCGGGATGTCCAACCAGCAATTGGGTAAATCGGTCGGGGTGGACGAGTATGTTCCCAAGTTTGAAGCCCAGAAGCTTTCGGAAACCCTGACGCGGCGTTTGGTGGGACTGCTTCCTGCCGCACAGACCGGCAAGGCTTGAGGCGGCGATCACGTTGGAGTGTGGCGATGACGATGGACATGACGGAAAGCAACAAGAACCTGCTCGATAGTGTCGATGCGCGGACACGCTTGGCCGGTTCCAATAAAATGGAGATTCTTCTTTTCTCACTCGGGACGCGGGAGACCTTCGGTATCAACGTGTTCAAGGTGCGGGAAGTGGGGCGGACACCGCATATCACCAAAACGCCCAATATGCCGCATGGCGTTGAAGGCTTGGTTTCATTGCGCGGCAATGTAATTCCCGTGCTTTCCCTAGCCAGTTTTCTCGATCTCAAGGGTATGCCCGGCGAGCGGGGCAACACCATGATGGTTGCCGAGTATTCGAAGCGTACTCTGGGTTTTCTGGTGCATGAAGTCGATCGTATCATCCGGGTCGACTGGGAGAAGGTCAAAGCCCCGGAAAGTGTCCTGTCGTCGAATCAGGGGCTGATCACGGCGATTACCGAACTGGAAAACGGGACGCTGGTTTCCCTGCTCGATGTCGAACAGATTCTTGCCAATGCCTTTGGCGAGGCCGTCATCATCGACATTCCCTTGGCGCAGGTGAATGAGGATACCGGGGTGTTTTTTGTTGACGATTCTCTGGTTGCGCGGCGCAAGATTGCGGAAGTGCTCGATAAACTCGGCGTCAAGCACAAGCACGCAACCAATGGGGTCGAGGCATGGAGTCGCCTGCAGGGTCTTGCGGCACATGCCATACAGACCAATTCGCCGTTGCGTGATACAACACGGTTGATTCTCGTCGACGCCGAGATGCCGGAGATGGATGGCTACGTGCTGACCAAGAATATCAAGGCCGATTCGCGTTTCGACGGCATTCCCGTGGTCATGCACTCCTCCCTTTCTTCGGAAGCGAACCGGGCCATGGGGCAGGCGGTCGGGGTGGATGCTTATGTGGCGAAATTTGATGCTGAAGTTCTGGCCGATACCCTTCGGCCGATGCTTGAGCGATAGAAATAAATCGAAAAAGAGTGACGGGAGTATAAAAGAATGGTTGATCCGAAGTTAAGGATTCTGGTGGTCGACGATTTTTCGACGATGCGCCGCATCGTGAGAAATCTGCTCAAGGAGCTGGGATTCACCAATGTGGATGAGGCTGAAGACGGTGCGATTGCCTTGCAGAAATTGCAGGCAGGCGGATTCGAGTTCGTCGTGACCGACTGGAACATGCCCAATATGGATGGTCTGCAATTGCTGCAAGCCATTCGTTCAACGCCTTCCCTGGCGCATCTGCCGGTGTTGATGATTACGGCAGAGGCAAAAAAAGAGAACATCATCGCCGCCGCCCAGGCCGGTGCCAGTGGCTATATTGTGAAGCCATTCACGGCGGCTACTCTTTCCGAAAAACTGCAGAAAATTTTTGAAAAAATGGGTGTCTGAAATGAGCGAAACGAATGCTTCCGGGGATTCGAGCGAACTTGAGGCGCTGTTTGACAGTATTGCTGGCGGGGTCGTTCAGAGTCCGGTCGCTTCTGCGGAAGCCAGTGTCGTTTCTTCCGCAGGAAAATCCTCGGTGATGCAGCAGGTGTGCGAGGGCGGTGGCGCGACCGAGGACTCGGACGAGTTGCAGGCGCTTTTTGATTCCATGGCCAAAACCGATTCTGCTCAAGGAGAGGCTGGGCGTGCCGCGCTTGCCGATTCTGGCTCGGATGGGTGGCCTGCGCAGGGCAAGGTGTTCAATCAGGTTGGACAGATGGTGCGACAGTTACACGATACGCTAGGCGGTGTCGGGTTCGACAAGCTCATCGAGAAAACGGTCACGGTGTTGCCCGATGCCAAGGACAGGTTGACTTACATCGCCAATCTGACCGAACAGGCCGCCTGCAAGGTGCTCAATGCGACGGATATCGCCAATCCCTTGCAGGATCAGCTGGAGTCGGAGGCGGCCGGATTGGGACAGCGCTGGGATCATCTTTATGCCAACAAGCTGAGTGTCGAGGAGTTCAGGTCGCTGGCAGCGGAAACGCGCCAATTCCTGAAAAATTCGGTACCCAAGAAAGCCCTGGAAACCAAGGAACAGCTGCTGGAAATCATGATGGCGCAGGACTTTCAGGATCTGACCGGACAGGTCATCAAGAAGATCGTTTCGGTGGCGCAGGATATGGAGTCGCAACTCATGGAAGTGCTTATCGAAACGATGCCTGGCGACAAGCGAACCGAATCGGTCAATTCCCTGCTTAACGGGCCGGTGATCAATGCCTCTGGGCGTACGGATGTCGTGGGAAGCCAGCAGCAGGTAGACGATTTGCTCGATAGCCTGGGATTCTAGGAGATTCATCATGAGTGATTTTTCCGGAATGGAAGACCTTCTGCAGGATTTTCTGCAAGAAGCCAGCGATCTCCTCTCGGATGTCGATAACAAGCTGGTGGATCTTGAGAGAAGTCCGGATGATCGTCGCCTGTTGAACGATATCTTTCGCGGCTTTCATACCATCAAGGGTGGGGCGGGTTTTCTCAATGCGACGGAGCTGGTAACGCTCTGTCATTTGACCGAGAACCTGTTTGACAAGTTGCGAACCGGAGAAATGGGCTTGTCGCCGGAGTTGATGGATACCATCATGGCGGCGACGCAAGGTGTGCGCATCATGTTTGGCGAATTGTCACAGGCGGCGCAACCCCGACCGGCTCCGCACGACCTGATCGCAGCCCTGCGGGCTGCTCTGGAAGGAAAGAGCCATGGCGGAGAAGCTGCGGCTGTTCACGGCGAATCTGCGCTTTCTCCTGCACCTTTGCCGGTGTCGGAAACGAGTGTGGCGTCTGCGGGCGCGACAGGGGCTTCGGCAGACGAACCGGATTGGAACGTATTACATAACGCATTGACGGGGGGCGTCGCGGCAGTGGTTGCGGAGACCGACTCGGCTGGTGGTGCAGTGAGCGCAGCAGCGGGACAAATGGTGCCGCATTTCCCGCCCGAAGGCCGGCGTTCCACCGACAGGCCGGGAGCCGCCGCCTCGGGAGCGACTTCAGGTCGGCGCATGGAAGAGAAGGCTGCTGCGCGTGAATCGACGATTCGTGTGGATACGGCACGTCTCGATCAGGTG
Organism: uncultured Propionivibrio sp.; assembly: GCA_964440925.1. GTDB lineage: Bacteria > Pseudomonadota > Gammaproteobacteria > Burkholderiales > Rhodocyclaceae > Propionivibrio. The sequence goes on from CAYTWY010000002.1 coordinate 10,882, forward strand.
CTCAACCTTTCAGGTGAGATTGGCTTGACCAAGAACCGGTTGACCAGTCTGCGCGCCGACATTCTTGCCGGGAGAACCGACTCGGATACGCTACATGCGCTTGATCAGGCGGTCAGTCAGCTCGATCTATTGGTTTCCGATTTGCAGAATTCGGTCATGAAGACGCGGATGCAGCCGATCGGGCGTCTGTTCCAGAAATATCCGCGCATTGCGCGCGATCTGGCGCGGCAACTCGGCAAGGATGTCGAATTGGCACTGGTGGGCGAAGAAACCGAAGTAGACAAGACGATGATCGAGGATCTTGCCGATCCGCTGGTGCATCTGGTGCGCAATGCCGTCGATCATGGCGTCGAGTCGCCTGAAGAGCGCGTGGCGGCGGGCAAGCCGGCGAAGAGCATCGTGCGCCTGGAAGCGCGTCAGGAAGGCGATCATATCGTGCTGATCGTTGCTGATGACGGGCGCGGCATGAGTCCCGAGCGAATCCGCATGAAGGCCATCGAGAAGGGGTTGATCCGCGAGGAGGAGGCCAATACCCTCGACGACCGGCAAAGCCTGAATCTGATTTTTATGCCAGGGTTCTCGACCATGACCCAGGCCTCGGCGGTATCCGGACGCGGGGTGGGCATGGATGTGGTGAAAACCAACATTCAGAAGCTCAGCGGTTCGGTCGATATCCGTTCGGAACCGGGCAAGGGATCGGTTTTCATCATTTCGCTGCCGTTGACCCTCGCTATTCTCCCGGTTTTGCTGGTGTTGCTTGGCGATCAGCCCTTTGCTTTGCCGCTTTCCATGGTGCGCGAGATTCTTCCTATCGACAAGAGCAAGATGCAGGAGGTTGGGGGCAAGGAAACACTGGTTGTGCGCGGCGAGGTGTTGCCGGTTGTTGCGCTGTCGCGCCTGCTTGGCTGGCCCGAGTTGCAGACGCCAGAGTATGGGGTATTGATGCAGACATCCGAGCGCAGCTTCATTCTTTCGGTCGATAGTTTCGCCGGACGTGATGATGCGGTGATCAAGTCGCTTGACGACTTCAGACCGCGCGGGGTTGCCGGGGTGACGACGCTTTCCAACGGGCAGATCGTTTTGATTCTCGACATGAAAGAATTGCTTTCTGATCTTAATGCCCATATCGACAGTACGTTGGGCGTGAGACATGCAAAAACACTTGAACTTTCCGTGTAAATAGTTTTATAAACATATAGTTAGACAGGGGGCTTCGGCCCCCTGTTCTTTTTTGCGTGGCCCGAAACAGTGTTGCGTTGGCGCTACTATCTGAGAAATGAAATAAATAAAGTTCTATACCCCTTTATTTATTAAAGTTTTTTTATATAATAGTGCTTAATCAATTGGAAGCCGCTAATGGCCGAAGAAAGCGATCTCGAAAAAACAGAACCTGCGTCAAGCCGACGTCTTGAGCAGGCGCGCGAGGAGGGGCAGGTTCCCCGTTCCCGGGAAGTCGGGGCTTTCCTTGTTTTATCGGTTTCTGCTGCATGTTTCTGGTTTATCGGTTCCTGGATGATGCAGCGCATGGCTCTTATTCTTCGCCATGGCCTGATTCTTGATGCGGAACTTCTGCGTATGCCGCACAGCATGATGCTGAGGTTGGCCGACCTTTCTCTCGATGCATTGTGGTCTTTCCTGCCTTTGTTTTTGGCCTTACTCTGCGCCACCTTGTTGTCGCCCTTTTTTCTTGGCAGCTGGAATTTTTCCCTGAAGGCGATTAATCCCGACCTCGGTCGTCTGGACCCTGTGAAGGGATTGTCGCGTCTTGTTTCTTGGGGTGGGTTGGTAGAACTGGTCAAAGCCGTGGCCAAAGCCCTGCTGGTTGGTGGAGTGGCTGTCTGGGTTTTGTGGAGCGAGCGCAGCGATGTCTTTGCCCTGTTTGGGCAGTCGCTCGAAGTCGGCTTATCCACTGCCGGGCATTTGGTCAATTACAGTTTTATGGTCATCGTCATGGCCATGTTGTTCATCGTCGCCATCGATGTGCCATTCCAGCTTTGGCAGTACTACGACAAGCTCAAGATGAGCAAGCAGGAAGTCAAGCAGGAAGGCAAGGAAATGGAGGGTAACCCGGAAGTCAAGGGGCGTATCCGCCAGTTGCAGCGCGAGGCGGCGCGCAAGCGCATGATGAGTGCCGTTCCTTCTGCCGACGTGATCGTGACCAACCCGACGCACTTTGCCGTGGCTTTGGCCTACAAGAGCGGGATGGCGGCGCCCAAGGTTTTGGCCAAGGGCATGGGCGAGATTGCCCTGAAGATTCGCTCGCTTGGCGCTGCCCATGGGGTGCCGATGCTTGAGGCGCCGCCGCTGGCGCGCGCGTTGTACCGGCATGCAGACCTGGATCAGGAAATTCCTTCGGTACTGTATGCCGCTGTTGCCGAGGTTCTGGCCTACGTGTATCAGTTGGCCAACTGGCGTCGTGTGGGTGGCAATTATCCACGGCCACCGCGCGAAATCGAGGTGCCTGCCGAACTGGTTGTTGCGGAGGTAAGCCATGGCTAATGCAACCTTGTCGCTGCAGAGTATTTTCGGGCGTTCGGGTCTGCAGCAGTTGGCAGGCCCGGTACTGATCCTGATCATTCTGTCGATGATGGTGCTGCCTTTGCCGCCCTTCATGCTGGATCTTTTTTTTACTTTCAATATTGCCATTTCGGTGATCGTCATGCTGGTGGCGATCAACGTTCAGAAACCTCTCGATTTTTCCGTTTTCCCGACCGTGTTGTTGATTACCACGTTGTTGCGGCTGTCCCTGAACGTTGCTTCAACGCGTGTCGTCTTGCTCGAAGGGCATACCGGGGCGGGGGCGGCAGGACAGGTGATCGACGCTTTCGGCCATTTTCTGGTTGGCGGAAATTACGCCGTCGGGATTGTCGTTTTTGCAATTCTGGTGATCATCAATTTCGTGGTGATTACCAAGGGTGCCGGGCGGGTTGCGGAAGTGGCTGCGCGCTTTACCCTGGATGCCATGCCGGGCAAGCAGATGGCGATCGATGCCGATCTCAATGCCGGTTTGATCGGGGAGGATGAAGCGCGTCGGCGGCGTGCGGTCATTGCCGAGGAAGCCGATTTCTTCGGTTCGATGGACGGTGCTTCGAAATTCGTGCGTGGCGATGCCGTGGCCGGCATCCTCATCATGTTCATCAATGTGCTGGGCGGACTGTTTGTCGGCGTGCTGCAGCACAATCTGGACATGGGGAATGCGGCCAAGACCTATACCTTGCTGACTATTGGCGATGGTCTGGTGGCGCAGATTCCGGCGCTGATCATCTCGATTTCGGCGGGGATGGTGGTAACGCGCGTCGGCGACAGTCAGGATCTGTCGGGACAATTTCTTTCGCAGCTGTTCACCAATCCGCGCGTTATCGGCCTTTCCGCTGCAATTATCGGTTTGCTGGGGCTCATTCCCGGGATGCCGAATTTTGTTTTCCTGCTTCTGGCGAGCGGTCTTGGAGCACTTGCCTGGGATATCGACCGGCGCGCGCGCGTAGCCAAACCGGTCGCTGTCGCCGTGGCCCCGAGCGTTGCTCCAGAATCTCAGGAAGCGAGCTGGTCGGATGTGGCTCCGCTGGACGTCCTCGGTCTGGAAGTCGGCTATCGCCTGATTCCGCTGGTGGATAAGGCACAGGACGGAGAACTGTTACGCCGTATCCGTGGCATTCGCAAGAAATTCGCGCAGGAAGTGGGGTTCCTGGTTTCCCCGGTGCATATCCGCGACAATCTCGAACTCAAGCCCAATGTCTATCGCATCCTGCTCAAGGGCGTGGAAATCGGTCAAGGCGAAGCATTCCCGGGGAACCTTCTGGCGATCAATCCAGGACGTGTGGCCGGTCAGCTATCCGGAGTAGTGACCAAGGATCCGGCCTTTGGTTTGCCTGCGGTATGGATCGACATGGGGCTGCGTGAGCAGGCACAAGCCTACGGCTATACCGTGGTTGATGCCAGTACAGTGGTGGCAACCCATCTCAACCATCTGATTTTGTCGCATGCCGCCGAATTGCTCGGGCGCCAGGAGACGCAGGCTTTGCTCGATCATCTGGCAAAAGACATGCCCAAGTTACTCGAAGATCTGGTTCCCAAGGTCTTGCCGCTCGGCATTGTGCAGAAGGTTCTGCAGAATCTGCTCGAAGAGGGGATCCATATCCGCGACATGCGCTCCATCATCGAAACGCTGTCCGAGGTTGCGGTGCGAACGCAGGATGCCGACGCATTGACCACCCAAGTGCGGATTGGCCTGGGGCGATCAATCATCCAGCAGCTTTATCCGAGCGGCAATGAAATTCAGGTCATGTCGCTCGATCCGCAGTTGGAGCGGGTATTACTCCAGGCGATTTCCGGCGGTGGCGAGAACTCGAGCATCGAGCCGGGTCTTGCCGAGACCTTGATTCGCGAGACCGCGGCGGCGGCTCAACGTCAGGAAGAACTGGGTTTGCCGGCTGTACTGCTCGTCCCCGGCAACCTTCGCTTGCTGTTGTCACGTTTCCTGCGGCGCGGCATCTCCCAACTCAAGGTGCTCGCGCATAGCGAAGTGCCGGAAAACAAAATCATCAAGGTCACCTCGATCATTGGAGGTAAGTCATGAATGTCAGGAAATTCATTGCAGCAACGGCGCGCGATGCCTTGCACAAGGTAAAGGAACTTCTTGGCCCTGATGCGATCATCTTGTCCAATCGCGCCATTCCCGGCGGGGTGGAAATCATGGCCGTTGCGGCTCATGACATGGAAATGATCGTGCCTGCGGCGGTCGCTCCAGAGGATGCCGGCCAGGACGATTTCACGGTACGTATTTCTTCGCAAAGAGGCGAAGATGGGCGTTTTGCGAAGGCGCCGCCGGCTGATCCGCTCACGCCGCGAGCAGCTCCGCAGGTTAGCCGTCTGCGGCCGCAGACGGCTGAAATGAAACCGGCGGCGGAGGTCGTTCCGGCCGAGGTTATGGATGAAATCCGCGCACTGCGCAAAATCGTCGAGCAGCATCTGGCCGGCGCGGCCTGGGGGGAGAGTGCGCGTTCGGAGCCGGTAAAAACGGAAATCTTGCGACAGATGCTCGATGCCGGCTTCTCGCCACGTTTTGCCAGGGATCTGTTGCTTGATCTGCCGCGCGAATTCAATGCCGGCAAGGCGCTGAACTGGGTCAAGCAAAAAGCTGACCGGACGTTCCGCGCGCTCGATTCCGAAACCGATATCGTCGATCGTGGGGGGGTTTATGCCTTGGTAGGGCCGACCGGGGTTGGCAAAACGACGACGACTGCCAAACTGGCGGCTCGCTGTGTTCTGCGCCACGGGGCAAGCAAGGTCGCGCTGATTACCACGGATGGATACCGTATCGGCGCTTACGAACAGCTGCGCATTTATGGACGTATCCTCGGCGTGTCGGTCTATCTGGTCAAGGATGCAGCCGATCTCAAACAGACTTTGCTCGATTTGCAGCACAAGCACATGGTGTTGATCGACACGATGGGAATGAGTCAGCGCGATCACATGGTTGGCGAGCAAACGGCCATGTTCGGCGAAAACGAGGTCAAGCGTTTGCTGGTTCTTTCGGCCACCGGGCGCGGTGATACGCTGGATGATGTCGTCCGCGCCTATCATGGCAGCCATCTTGCCGGCTGCATCCTGAGCAAGGTCGATGAGGCAGCGAGTCTGGCGGCGGCTCTGGACTGTGTGATCCGCCACGAATTGACCTTGCATTACGTCTCCAACGGACAGCGCGTGCCCGAGGATTTGCATCTGCCCAATCGTGCTTATTTGCTGCATCGGGCGTTCAAGGACGTGCCGGAAGTTTCGCCGCATCGTCTGGACGGCATGGAGTCCGGACTGCTGATGGCCAGTGCCGGATGTTCGCTGATGAGTGGTACAGGAGCCCGTCGTGCCTGAATCTCACGGGGATCAGGCGGCGGGTTTGCGTCGCCTGTTCGGACATCGGCGCGTGCATATTCTCACCTTCGTTGCGGGTAGCGCCGGGGTGGGGAAAAGCGTTCTCGTTGCTAACCTGGCCACTTGCCTGGCGCGTCTTGGCAAGGAAATCCTCGTGCTTGACGAAAACGCACGCAGCAATGTGGCCGCATGTTTTGGCGCCAATGCGTGCCTTGATCTGCTGCAGGTGATTGATCGCGAGAAGACACTTGCCGAGGTGCTTGTCGAGGCGGCTCCCGGTATTCGGGTTCTGCCGGCTTCATGCGCCGTCAGGAAACTCGGCAAGCTGAACCGGCAGCAGCAGGAGTCATTGGTGGAGAGCATCGTCGGCATGGAACACCCTGCCGATGTGATTCTGGTCGATGCCTCGCTTGATCATCCGCTCGGTTTTTCTCCTCTCGGTCTTGCCGCACATGAAACCGTGCTCGTTATTTCGGCGACGGGGGCTTCGATTACAGAAGCATATTCGCTGATCAAGAAAGTCAGCCTGGGCTACGCGCGCAAGAGTTTCCGGATTCTGGTGAATATGGTACGTGACGAGGGTGAGGCTCGCGCCATTTTCAACAACATTGCCCAGCTGGCACGTAGCCGTGGCTTGGCGCATCTCGAATACGCCGGCTTTGTGCCGCGTGACGAGCGTCTGCGACAGCCGCTACGCTGGGCGATGCCGGTTGCTGGCTTGTTTCCGGACGCGCCTGCGGCCAGAGCGTGTCAGATGCTGGCCAACGACTTCCTGGACAGGGCGGCAGCGGTGAATGAAGATGGCGGGGTCGAACAATTCGTACAACAACTGCTACACTTGAGCCAGGGTATTGATCCGGTCGCCATTTACGCTTGATAGTTGCCAAACATGTATAACGCTGCTGGTCAGATCGACAAGGATCAGCTGGTACAGCGCTTCGCTCCGCTGGTTAAGCGGATCGCCTATCACCTGATGGCCCGTTTGCCTTCCAGTGTCCAGGTCGATGATCTGGTACAGAACGGCATGTTGGGCTTGCTTGATGCCATTTCACGCTTTGAGGCAGGAATGGGCGCGCAATTTGAAACCTATGCCGCGCAGCGGGTTCGCGGCGCCATGCTCGATGGTTTGCGCGATAACGACTGGTTGCCGCGCGGTTTGCGGCGCGATTTTCGCCGCATTGAGGGAACCATCGCCAGACTGGAGCAGGAGTTTGGTCGTGCGCCAAGCGAAAATGAACTGGCGTCCGCGCTGGACATGTCTCTTGCCGAATATCAGAAGATGCTCCAGGATGCCCGTGGGCATCAGCTGATCTCGTTCGAGGATCTGGTGGATGAGAACGACGAGAGCTTTCTCGAAAGACATTTAATCGATGATGCCGATGATCCATTGAAGCTGCTTGAAGAAGAAGGCTTGCGCCGCATGCTGGTCGAGGGGGTCGAGACGTTGCCCGAACGCGAGAAGCTGATGATGGCGCTGTATTACGAACAGGATCTGAACCTGCGCGAGATTGGTGAGATCATGGGAGTGACCGAGTCGCGCGTCTGTCAGTTGCATACGCAGGCCGTGGCCAGGTTGCGGGCGAGGATTCTCGGCGAAAGGGGCGTAAAGAAAATGAAAGCCAGAGGGCATGGATAAAATCAGCGTTCTCGGCTTGCTGATCGGGATTATTGCCATCGTCGGTGGCCAGATTCTGGAAGGAGGGCATATCGGCTCCCTGTCGCAGCCGACGGCGCTGCTCATCGTTCTCGGTGGAACCATGGGTGCCGTCATGCTGCAAAGTCCGTATGCGACCTTCCGGCGCGGATTGAAAATGGTTGCTTGGATCTGGTTCCCTCCGTCGATCGACTATGCGCAACTGATCAGGCAGGTTTCGGAGTGGAGCCATATTGCCCGGAGGGAAGGACTGCTAGCGCTGGAAAACGTCTTGACCCAGTTAAACGACGATTTTACCCGCAAGGGCTTGCAGCTGCTGGTTGATGGGGTCGAGCCCGAACGCATGCGCGAAATACTGGAAGTCGAAATTACCGCCTTCGAGCAGGAAATGAAACTTTCCGCACGTATCTGGGAAGCTGCCGGCGGTTATTCGCCGACCATCGGCATCCTTGGGGCGGTGCTCGGATTGATCCATGTTATGGAAAATCTGTCGGATCCGTCCAAGCTTGGTGCTGGCATTGCCGTGGCGTTTGTCGCCACGATCTATGGTGTCGGTTTGGCCAACCTCGTATTCCTGCCGATGTCCAACAAGCTTAAGGCGCATATTAACCGGCAGGTCGTGCGACGGGAAATGCTGGTCGACGGATTGCTGGGAATTGCCAACGGCGATAATCCACGCATCATCGAGAGCCGTCTGCAAGGGTATGTCTTCTAGGTCATGGCACGCCGGATACGTCACGACACGCAGGATAACCACGAGCGCTGGCTTGTCTCGTATGCGGATTTCATTACCCTGCTATTTGCCTTTTTTGTGGTGATGTATGCCCTGTCTACGGTCAACGAAGGGAAATATCGGGTCCTGAGTGAATCGATGCTCAGTGCTTTTCGTAATATTCCGGTTAATGTGGTATCGCCCTTGCCGGTAGTCGTTCCGCCGCCGGTTCCCGTAATCCAGAAGCCCAGTGCGAAAGCAAAGGCTCAGGAAGCGGCGAAACAGCGGCAGCGCGAAAAAATGCGTGATGTGGCCAAGGACATCATGGAAGTGATGGCGCCGCTGATTGCCCAGGGCAAGGTTCGGGTGATCGAGACCAGCCGCGGAGTGAGTATCGAAATCAACGACAGTGTGCTGTTCTCGCCCGGGCAGGCATTGTTGCAGCCGGCGCTGATCAAGGCCATGCGGGCGATTGCCGCCGTGCTTGCTCCCACCGATTTTCCGATCACAATCGAAGGCCATACGGACAACGTCCCGATCAGCACGGCGCAGTTTCCCTCAAACTGGGAACTTTCCGCCGTGCGGGCGACGACGGTGCTGCGCCTGTTCGCGGAGTCCGGGGTGGCGGCCGACAGGCTGGTGGCCATCGGCTATGCCGACACCCGGCCGGTCGAACCGAATCTTCTGGCCGAGGGCCGTGCGCGCAATCGCCGGGTAACCCTGCTGATCGACTCGACTGCCGCGGAAAAGGGCAAGGAACTCGGCGTTGAGCCGATCGGAGCGGATAATCCCTAATCCGCCGTTTTTCAGGCCGCGTCGTTGATACGGCGGTTGGCCGGGGCAGTGGACTGACCGTTCGGGCCGTAAAGGTCGAGAGAATGGTTGCCGCGCAAGATGTTCAGGGCGCTGGCGTTGTATTGCATGCGTACGCTGATTAACTCGCCGTTGAGGCGATGTAACTCGCGTGCTTCGTCGGCAAGCTGCAGAATTTTCCCCCAAGCTTCGAATATTCCTCTCTCCCCGGGGTGTGCGCTGCACCAGGACTCCATTCCCTTGCGTCCGGCGGCGAACCCCTGTGCGGCCAGAAAATCGTGGCGCTGTTTGGCTAGGGCAGTCAGTTCCTCGGCCAGCGCGGTTTTCCGTTCGGCGAGTTCGGGAAGGTTTGTGGTCAGACCATGATTCAGGTCGTTTTGTTCGATTTGCAGCGTCGTGATGAAAGTCCCGATAAGTTCGGCTTCGGCAACGATCAGCTGCAGCAGGGAGGGTGGGGCGATGGCCATTAACCGGGTGCGCTTAACGCTGCGAACCCAGAAGCTCCTGAGCCGAAGCAATCAGGCGTTCGGCAATTGCTTCTGGGTTGATGCTAAAGCGCCCTTCGGCGATGGCCTGTCTGATTTCCGCAACGCGTGCCGTATCGAAAGCGAACGAATCTTCGGTCGTTAGCAACTGGCTGGACAGGTTGCTGAGCTGGACGTCGCTTGCCGATTCGGAAGCCGTTTTTTTGAGTGCGGAACTGCGCGCATCCTTGGCGGAAAGCGGAGCTAACGGGTTTGTCTGGCTTTCGATTTTCATGGCGGTGTCTCGGAGAATGACGCTTTCAGACTCTCTATCGGCGCAAACCGGACATACTTTAGCATTTTTCTTCCATGAAAACAGTACGAAGTGCGCTTTCAATGCGCTATTTCAACAATGCCTCCGGCGTGTGCGGTGCCGCTGATGGTCTGCCCGGAAGGTGTGCGTACCTGGACGATCTGGCCGGCGATCGCGTTGTTGAGCGCTTTGCCTTCGCTGCTGACGCTGAATCCCGAACCATTGGAGAGTGTTTTTACGCGCTGTCCTTGTTGTACGGCCCAAGGCGCGATCAGCAGGTCGCTACGCAGTGGCTGACCGGCGGAGAAACTGTTTTTCACTGTTTTGCCAATCGCTTGTGCCGGGTCGTTGAGCGTGTTTTCCGGCAATCTGCATAGATCGCCGTTGCGCAGGGCGATATCTGCGCTCCCGACGAGTTGCCCGGCGGGCATGGCGCGGGTTGAGACGAGGTAATTGCCGTTAATGCTGATGTGTACCGGCACATAAATGGTCCATGTCGACGGGGCGAGACAGCGAATCCCGAGCGTGCTTTTCCCCCAGAGTCTGCCGCCGGCGGGGACGAACGGCTCGAACGACTGGCAGGGGCCTAGCTGGGCGCGCGGGTCGAGTTCGCCGATTTTGTATGTCACCTTGCCGGGCAAGCCCTGGGTTTGCGCCCGCAGGTAATCTTCGATGGCGCCGTATAGCGGGATTTCTCCCCAGGCCATGAGCGGAAGATTGAGGAGGGTGAGCAGACAGAGAGTTTCAAACCGCCGTGAAACATAAGGGGCATTCATGCCGCCATTTTGCCTGATTGCCGGACAATGGCAAGCGGTTCGGTGTCGTGGTGGCCGTAGGGATCGGCAATATTTGCCGATCCCTACGGCCGATTTCTTTACGCGGGGGGGGGGTCTCCCTTTGCACGGCGGGGTTTCTGTCCATGGCACGAGATTTGCATTCATTGCTCTGCGTAATGATTCATCAAATGGAGCGGTCGTGTTTACCAGAGTCGAAAATTCATTGGCTTTACAGGAAAAAGCGTTGAATTTGCGGGCTTTCCGGCAGCAGATTCTGGCGGGCAACATCGCCAACGCGGATACGCCGAATTACAAGGCGCGCGATTTCGATTTTTCCGCGGCGCTTAATGCAGCGCTTGCCGGACGTGCGGAAGGCGCTTTGCCATTGCAGACGACTGCGGCCGGACATCTTTCCGGTGTTTCGGCGCCGGTTCCTGCGCGCCTGATGTATCGCACGCCTGTGCAGGACAGCGTCGATGGCAATACGGTTGAGATGGATGTCGAGCGTGCCCAGTTTGCAGAAAACGCCGTGCGTTATGAGTCCGGCTTGAGTTTCATGACGCATTACGTGAAATCGATGCTGTCGGCGGTTCAGTCCTAGATTCGGAGCTTGATCATGAGTGTCTTCAATGTGTTCGATATTGCCGGAAGCGCACTGACGGCGCAGAGCATGCGGCTCAATGCCGTGGCTAGCAATCTGGCCAATGCTGACAGTATCGTTGGTGCCGATGGGCGGGCGTATCGCGCCAAACAGGTTGTTTTCGAGGCGACATCGATCAATGCCCAGCTTGCACAGGGCGTGCGGGTTAGGCAGGTGGTCGAGGACGCCAGTCCTGGGCGCATGCTGTACGACCCGCGCAATCCGGCAGCGGACGAGAAGGGGTACGTGCTGACCTCAAATGTCAGCGTGGTCGACGAAATGGTTAATATGATTTCCGCCTCTCGTTCGTATCAAACCAATGCCGAGGTGATGAATACGGCTAAGCAGCTGTTGCTCAAGACCCTGACATTGGGACAGTAGGATAGGAAAACGAGGAGAAAAAAATGGCAAGCGTGCAATCCACCACTTCTTCCAACAATATTTTTGCCGCCATCAATGCCGCTGCGCAAAGCGGAAGCACGACGACTTCGTCAACGGCGCAAGAGGCGGAAAACCGTTTTCTCAAGCTGCTGGTTACCCAGTTGCAGAACCAGGATCCTCTCAATCCGCTCGATAACGCGGAAATGACCAGCCAGCTGGCGCAGATGAGCACCGTCTCCGGCATCGAGAAACTCAACGCCACGCTGAGTACGCTGATGAGTAGTATCAGCGATACACAGTCTATGCAGGCGGCGGAAATGATTGGCAAGACCGTTCTGGTTTCCGGCAATCAGCTGACCTTGAACAATGGCGCTGCTTATGCCGGCGTTAATCTCTCTGCCGAGGCTGATCAGGTGACGGTGAGCATTTTCGATTCGGCAGGCAATATCGTTCGTACCGAAAAACTTGGTGCACAGAAAACGGGGGTTATCAACTTCTCGTGGGATGGGAAAACCGATTCCGGGACGCAGGCTGCGGCGGGAATCTACAAGTTTTCCGTGGAGGCGGTAAGCGGTGGGGAGAAAGTGACGGTCAAGCCTTTGCAGTTTGGCACGGTTTCTGCTCTTGTCCGAACGACGGGCGGCTTCAAGCTGGATCTCGGGTTGCTAGGAAACGTCGATTTCACGGACGTGCAGCAAATTCTCTAAGGTAGGGGGCAAAAATGTCATTTCAACAAGGTTTGAGCGGACTTAATGCGGCAGCCAAGGGGCTGGATGTGGTTGGCAACAACATTGCCAATTCGGCGACCGTCGGGTTCAAGTCGGCTTCCGCCCATTTCGCCGACGTCTATGCCAATTCTCTGGCCGGGTCGGGGGCGTCGCAAGTCGGTATCGGTACGTCAACGATGGCGATCCAGCAGAATTTCACGCAGGGTAACGTGACGACGACCAATAACCCCCTCGATATCGCGATCAATGGCGGCGGGTTTTTCCGCATGAGCAATGCCGGAACCATTACCTATAGCCGCAACGGACAGTTCCATCTGGACAACAACGGCTACATCGTCGACGATCGTGGCCGCTTGCTGACCGGCTATCCGGCTGATGCGACAGGAGGTGTTGTGCAATCGTCACCGGTCGAACTGCAGATGGATGCCGGTGATCAACCGCCGGTGGCAACGGGGGCTGGTGTGGGTTCGTTTCAGGGCGTGAAGGCCAATATCACTTTCGATTCGCGTTCGACGACCTCGACCTGGGTCGGGGGGGCGGCTGACGATCCGCTGACGCCCTTGGTCAATGAGCGCGCTACCGTGTGGTCGCCCGATCCTTCCAGCTACAACTGGTCGACGGCACTGACCATTTACGACACCCTGGGCAATGCGCATACCCTGTCGCTTTATGCGGTGAAAACGGCGACGGCAGGGCAGTGGCAGATTCACGCCAATGTCGATGGCACCAACGACGACAACGTGACTCTAACCAACTCGACGCTCGGTTTTGATACCTCCGGGAAAATGACCGGAACAGGGCTTGTCGGTGTCAGCATCAATCTTGCACAGGTCATGACTGACCAGGGGAAAACGAATAGCGCAACGGCGACTCAGACCTTTAATATCGATTTTGCGGGAAGCGCCCAGTACGGGAGCGACTTTGGAGCTAACCGGCTGGAGCAGGACGGATATACTTCCGGTCGCCTGACGGGGGTCAGTGTTTCCGCCGATGGGGTGATCCGTGGCAATTACAGCAATGGACAGGCGCGCGATCTGGGTCAGGTTGTCCTGGCCGGGTTTACCAATCCCAACGGCCTGACTTCGCTGGGAGGAAACCAATGGGCTGAAACTTCGGCTTCCGGGCCGGCGTTGATCGGTGCGCCGAATACCTCCAGTCTCGGGGTACTGCAGTCGGCGGCGGTTGAAGAATCGAATACCGATCTGACGGCAGAACTGGTCAACATGATTACACAGCAGCGCAACTACCAGGCTAATGCACAATCGATCAAGACGCAGGATCAGATCATGCAGACGCTGGTCAATCTGCGCTGATCCGTGTAGATCTCATCACCAAGGATAGGAAACTGTGGATCGCCTGATTTATACGGCCATGACCGGCGCCAGGCATGCCTTCCTGCAGCAGGCAGGGATCGCGCACAACTTGGCCAATGCCTCGACGCTCGGTTATCGTGCCATGGAGCATAAATTTCGTGCGGTGCAAGTACAGGGAGAGGCTGCGCCGACGCGTGCTTTTGTCGTCGATGCTTCGGTTGCCGATGTGTTCGATGCCGGGCCGATGATGGCGACCGGGCGTCCGCTGGATGTAGCCATTCAGGGCGAGGGGTGGATTGCTGTTGAAACGGCCGATGGCAGCGAAGCCTATACGCGTGCCGGCAACCTGCAAGTGAATGCCAACGGACAGTTGCAGACGGCCAGCGGGCTCAACGTTCTGGGCGACGGCGGGCCAATTGCCATCCCACCGGACAACAGCATTGAAATTTCCGCGGACGGAACCGTTTCCGCCATTCCACTGTTCGGAACGCCGAACAATGTCAACGTGGTGGGACGTATCAAACTGGTCAATCCGGTAGCAGATACCTTGGCCAGAGGCGCGGATGGCCTGTTTCGCAGCAAGGATGGAACAGTGGCCAACGCCGACGAGAATGTACGTCTGGCCGCCGAGACGCTAGAAGGGAGTAACGTCAATCCGGTGGATGCGATGGTCAACATGATCAGCGTGGCGCGCCAGTTCGAAATGCAGATCAAAATGCTGCAGATGGCCGATGCCAATGCCGGCAGGGCCAGCCAGATCCTTTCAATGAATGGCTAACAAGTAAATTCGACAAGGAAGAAGAAAATGATCCGTTCGCTCTGGATTGCCCGTACGGGCCTTGATGCGCAGCAGACGAGCATGGATGTGATTGCCAATAATCTGGCGAACGTCAGCACCAACGGCTTCAAGCGGGCACGCCCGGTGTTTGAAGATCTGCTTTATCAGACCTTGCGCCAGCCGGGAGCTCAATCTTCGCAATCGACGCAGATTCCTTCCGGGTTGCAACTCGGTACCGGTGCGCATCCGGTGTCGACCGCGCGCATTCATACCCAGGGTTCCGTGCAGCAGACCGGCAACGATCTCGATATTGCCATTTCCGGTGCCGGATTTCTGCAGATCCTTCTGCCCGACGGAACGACGGCGTATACACGCGACGGTTCCCTCCAGAAGGACAACCAGGGGCAGCTCGTGACGGCAAGTGGCTATCCGGTACAGCCGAGCGTGACGATTCCTTCCGACGCCATTACGGTTACCATTTCGAAGGATGGCATTGTTTCGGTTACGCAGCCGGGAACGGCAACGGCGACCCAGGTCGGCACCCTGCAGCTGGCGACTTTCGTCAATGTCGGCGGTTTGCAGAGCATCGGTGAGAATCTCTTTCTGGAAACCGCATCGAGCGGTTCGCCGACGCCCAGCACGCCGGGGAACAATGGCGCAGGCGTCCTCAATCAGCGCTACGTGGAAACCTCCAACGTCAATGTGGCGGAAGAGCTGGTCAGCATGATCCAGACACAGCGCGCCTACGAATTGAATTCCAAGGCGGTATCGACGTCGGATCAGATGCTGGCCCGGCTGTCGCAGCTGTAAGGGAGAGGGTATGAGCAGGTTATTGTGGGTGGCCGGCGCGTTTTTCGGACTCGTCGGGTGCACGACCGTGCCGCCGACCAACATCCATCAGCCGATGACTGCGCGCCCGGCTCCGCGCGTGGAAAATCTTGCGGTGACTGGCAGTATCTATCAGGCAGGCGCGTCGCGTACCTTGTTCGAGGATCGGCGCGCGCGTTATGTTGGCGATACAATGACTATTGCCATTGCCGAGGCGACATCCGCCTCGACCAAGTCGAATACCAAAGCCAGTCGGGCGACGAGCGTTGCCGCCAGTGTGCCGATGGTTTCCGGGCTTCCGGGGAAATCACTGCAGGGCCTCGCGCTGTCGGCAAGCGGTTCGAATAGCCTCGATGGCAAGGGCGAGGCGGCAGCCAATAACGTCTTTACCGGAAGTATTACCGTGACTGTGATCGAGGTCTTGCCGAACGGTAATTTGCTTGTTTCCGGCGAGAAGCAGGTGTCGATTGGCGCGGGAACCGAGTATGTCCGCCTTTCCGGAGTCGTCAATCCTATTTTCATCAATACGGCGAACACCATCAGTTCGGCGCAGGTGGCCGATGCGCGGATCGAGTATAAGGAAAGTGGGGTGATCAGCGAGGCGCAGGTCATGGGCTGGCTGGCCCGTTTCTTCCTTTCGGCGCTGCCGTTCTAGGAACAGGCCATGAAATATTGCGCGATCCCTAGTTTTTCCGATGTCTGCGGAAAATTTCCCCGCGCCTTGGCAATTTTTGCCTGCTGTTTTTTGCCGCTGCTGAGCGGAATGGCACATGCCGACAGGATCAAGGATCTGGCTTCGGTTCAGGGGATCCGGAATAACCAGCTGGTTGGTTACGGACTTGTTGTCGGCCTCGACGGGACGGGCGACCAGACAACGCAAACACCGTTCACAACGCAGAGCATCATCAACATGCTGGCGCAACTGGGGACGACCCTGCCGACCACCCAATCGCTGCAACTCAAGAACGTGGCGGCCGTGATGGTAACGGCCAACCTTCCGCCTTTTGCCCGGATTGGGCAGCAGATCGACGTGACCGTGTCGTCCATGGGCAATGCCAAGAGCCTGCGTGGCGGGACACTGATCATGACGCCGCTCAAGGGGGCCGATGGGCAGATTTATGCGCAGGCGCAGGGAAATCTGCTCATCGGCGGAGCCGGGGCGTCTTCCGGTGGAAGCAAGGCTGTAGTCAATCATCTTCTGGCCGGACGCATCGTGGCGGGAGCGACGGTCGAGCGCGAGGTGCCGACTTCGCTGGGACAGGGACCGTTCATTCATTATGAAATGGTGAGTACTGACTTCGGCACGACGCAACGTGTGGTGGAGGTGATTAACCGTGAACTGGGTCCGGGGACGGCACAGGCCATTGATGGTCGCGTCATCCGGGTGACGGCGCCGGAAGATGCGGGTGTGCGCGTGGCCTTCATGGGGCGGGTGGAGAATCTTGAAGTCCGCCCGATGAAAACCGTTGCCAAGGTGATCGTCAATCCGCGTACCGGTTCGATCGTCATGAACCAGGCGGTAACGATCGATGCTTGTGCCGTGGCGCACGGCGCTCTGTCGGTAATCATAAATTCCGAACAGCAGGTCAGTCAGCCGAACGCCTTGAGCGGGGGGCAGACGGTGAAGACGGCTCAGTCCGATATCGAAATCAGGCAGGGAGGGGGCGCGCTAATGCCGGTGTCGGTAGGCGTTAATTTGTCCGAGGTGATCAAGGCCATTAATTCCCTGGGCGCCAGTCCACAGGAATTGCTGTCGATCCTGCAGGCCATGAAAGCCGCCGGCGCTTTGCGTGCGGACCTGGAAATCATCTAGCGCCAAGCCGTTATTCGAAACGGGCGCGAAAATTGCTTCGATTGAGGTCATGAAAGCGGACGATATCAATGTCAATCGTTTTGTCCTGGATCCGAAATCGACAGCGGAAATTCAGGCCAAATTCAAAAGCGATCCTCAAACCGGACTGAAAGCGGCGGCGCAACAGTTCGAGGGCATGCTGTTGCAAATGGTGCTGAAAAGCATGCGCGATACGGTGCCGCAGGATGGCTTGATGGAGAGCGATCAGACCCGCTTCTATACTTCGATCATGGATCAGCAGCTGGCGCAGAACCTTTCTGCGCGCGGAACTCTCGGGTTTGCCCAGTTGATTGAGCAGCAACTGGGGCGCAATACGTCCGCTGGCTTGTCCGGCCAGGCCGCTTCCTCGCTCGATGTCCTGCAACAGTCGCTGCTGCGGCAAAAGCTTCTCGACTTGCAACAGGCATCGCCGGTTTCTCCGCTAACGCCCGGCGGGCGCGCCTCTGGTACGGCATCGGTACAGGAAGGGGCGACTTCATCCGGCGCGACTGGCAGTACGCGCGAGTTTGTTAACCGGGTCTGGCCGTATGCCCAGGAGGCGGCTTATCGTCTCGGTGTCCCGACCAGGTTCCTGGTGGCGCATTCGGCGCTCGAAAGTGGCTGGGGGCGGAGCGAGATCCGGTTGCCGGACGGCTCGCCAAGCTACAACCTGTTTGGAGTCAAGGCCGGGCGTAGTTGGGGCGGGAGCGTCGTCGAAGTTCAAACGACCGAATACGTCAATGGCGAGGCCCAGTCGGCGCGCGAGAAATTCCGCGTTTATTCCTCGTATGCCGAGGCCTTTCAGGATTACGCGAATTTGCTCAAAAACTCGCCGCGGTTTTCCCATGTCGTCGGTCAGCAGGATGGCACGCAGTTTGCTCGTGCACTGCAGCAGGCCGGTTATGCGACGGATCCGGCCTATGCGGAAAAACTTGGTCGCATTATCAACAGTTCCAGCCTGCAGCAGGCGATTGTCGGCTGATCGGCTCAATATTCGGCCACCACTGCCGTTAAGGACAAATAACAGGAGCACAGGTCATGAGTGTCGGATTACTGAGTTCGGCCATTTCGGGCATGCAGGCGGCGCAACTGGGGTTGCAGACGGCCGGGCATAACATCACCAACCAGAATACGGATGGCTACAATCGTCAGCGGATCGTTCAGGCTACCAACATCGCCTTGCAGACAGGTTCCGGTTACGTCGGGCAAGGGGTTCATGTGTCGACGATCGAGCGGGTGTACGACAGTTTTCTGGCCAAGCAGATCAATCGTACGCAAACGGTGAGCAGTGAACTGAATACTTACTATACGCAGATTACTCAGATCGATAACATGCTGGCCGACGAAGATGCCGGCCTGTCTTCAGCGCTCCAGGATTTTTTCACCGGTGTGCAGCAGGTGGCGGCCAATCCGTCGCAAGTATCGTCGCGACAAACCATGATTTCATCGGCACAGGTTCTGGTGGCGCGGTTCAATGCGCTGGAAGACCGGTTGCAGCAGATGTACGAAGATGTAAACAACAGCATGCTGACGCAGGTTGATGCGATCAATTCCTATGCCAGACAGGTTGGCGAACTGAACCAGAACATCATCATTGCTCAATCGTCTACAAACCAGCCGGCCAACGATCTTCTCGATCAGCGTGACCAGTTGGTGGCCGAGTTGAACAAGCTCATTCAGGTTACCACGACCACCAATACCGACGGCAGTTTCAATGTGTTTTTCGGCACCGGGCAGCAATTGGTCGTCGGAACGCAGGTCATGACGATGACGGCTGCGCCGTCGGCTGCCGATTCGACGCGCTATGCGGTGGGACTCGTTAATAACGGCAGTGTTCAGGAACTTCCCGAATCGCTGCTTACCGGAGGCAGCCTGGGGGGGGTGCTCAAATTCCGCAGCGAGGCGATTGACCATACGTCCAACGAGCTGGGGCGCAATGCGGCGTCCCTGGCGCTGACCTTCAATGCCCAATATGCGCTGGGGCAGAACCTGCTCGGTCAGTCCGTTGGCGATACGGGGTTCGTCGATTCGTTCTTTACCCTGTCCGGGCCGGTGGTGATTGCCAATACGCGCAACAGCATGACCAGTCCGGCAGTCGTTACGGCGACCCTGAGTGCTCCCTCGGTTGGCGGTCAATATGCGCTGACGCGGGATAGCGCCGCGACGGCGCCTTTTACCTATACCCTGACCCGGCTTTGCGACGGGACGAGCTGGAGTGCCAGCGGGGCGGACGTGAGCAGCGCTATTGCGGCGCTGCAGGCAAATGTTCCGTCCAGCGAGGGAATCGTGCTGGGGGGCGCGGCGCTGAATCCGGGGGGGGCGACGCAAGTTTACGGCAATGCGGCAAACAGTGCCAATTTCTATACGAAACTGACGGCTTCGGATTACCGCTTGTCGTACAACGGCACCGACTATACCGTCCTTCGCCTGTCCGACGGAGCTTCCTGGAGCAATACCGACCTAGACGATTTGTCAGCGCAGCTTTCTACGAGTGAGGGATTTTCCATCGCTCTGGCCTCAGGAACAATGGTCAATGGTGATTCGTTCATCATCAAACCGGTAGATGAAGCGGCGAGAAATCTGGCCATCAATTCGACGACCGCCGCCGATCCCCGACTGATTAACGCGGCGACCCCGTTCATGACCGCCGCTACGGCAAGCAACAAGGGGTCGGGGAAAATCTCGAGCGGCGTGGCTTTGGCCGGATTCGGTGCGGCATCGGTTCCGGCAGGCGGGGTGACGTTGACCTATGCCAGTGCGACCGGCAACCTGACGCTGTCCGGTGTTCCTGCCGGCGTCAATGTTTCGGTTACAGTGAGTGGATCGACGAGTGTCTATGCCGGTCCTGACATTCCGTATACATCGGGGGCGACCATTGCGTTTTCCGGTGTGAGTTTTGAGATTTCAGGAAATCTGGATAACGGCGATTCTTTTTCACTTGGCGAAAACACCGCCGGCGTCTCGGATGCCCGGAACGCTCTGTTGCTGGGTAAGCTGCAGATGCAGAAAACCATGTCCGGGGCCACCGCCAGCTACCAGACGGCGTATGCCCAGCTGGTCAGTTATGTCGGCAACAAGACAAGGCAGCTGTCGGTCACCGGCGAGGCGCAAGCGGCGTTGCTCGAACAGGCGCAGAGTGCGCGCGAGTCCCTGTCGGGCGTCAATCTCGATGAGGAAGCGGCCAACCTGATTCGTTATCAACAGGCGTACCAAGCTTCGGCGAAAGCGCTACAGAGCGGCATTACCCTATTCGATACCCTGCTGGGCATCATGGATTAAGGGGAAAACTCATGCGTATCAGCACCAATCAGATCTTCGATTCCGGATCTTCCAGCATCCAGCGCGGGCAGAGCAGCCTGTACAAACTCCAGAACCAGTTGTCTTCGGGCAAGCGGGTTCTTACGCCGCAGGACGATCCGGTCGCGGCAGCGGAAGCGCTGGTCGTCACGCAGGCGAAGGAAGTCAATGCGCAATACATCGAAAATCAGGGGCAGGCAAAGAGTCAGCTGGGCCTTGTCGATAGCCAGTTGTCCTCGATCATTGACGTGCTGCAGAACGTGCGCGACAAGGTCATTCAGGCGGGAAACACGAAAACCCTGAGCAATTCGGATCGGCAGTCGATTGCCAGCGAGATCGAATCGCGCCTGGGCGAAGTCCTGGCGATCGCCAATAGCGACAACGGCGTGGGCGAATATCTGTTTTCCGGGTACAAGGGCAATGTTCTGCCGTTTGCCGTCGATGCCTCGAAATCGGCCATTACGCCGGCGACGACTTCGCCGGTGGGCTACTTTGGCGACAGCGGTGAGCGTTTGCTCCAGGTCTCCTCCTCGCGCCAGATGCCGGTCAGCGTTTCGGGCGAAGACCTGTTCATGTCGATCAAGAACGGCAACGGAACCTTCGTGACGGCTACGGGAGGCAATGTCGGGGTCAGTGTCGGGGTCAAGGATGCTGCGTCGACGGCGGTGGCCGATGCAGGAACAATCGTCGATCGTACGCTTTGGTCGGCGGCACAGGACAATGCCGCTGCCGGGCAGCCGCTGGAAATTCGCTTTGTGGACGATGCGGGAACCTTGAGTTACCAGATCTACGATCCTGTTGGCGGATCGTCGGCCCCTGTGGCCTATGTGGCGGGAAATCCGATTGCCTTGGTGACAGCTGGCGGAGTGAATTTTGGCGCGCAGGTGGTGGTGAATGGAGTGCCGGTCGTTGGCGATTCGTTCATGATAGATCCGGGAAACAACCAAGGGTCGTGCATGATCGATAGCGGGTCGGTGCGCGATCCGCAGAAGTGGATGTTGGCTGTCGACAACGCTGCGGCAGGTTCGCCTCTCGAAATCCGTTTCGTCGACGTCGGTGGCGTGCTGAATTACGCAATATACGATCCGGTCGGTGGGACGACGTCACTGCAGCCCTATTCCTCGGGCCAGGCTATGGCTCTGAAAACGGCCAACGGGGTCGATTTCGGTGCGCAGGTTGTACTGACCGGAACGCCGGTCGCCGGCGATACCTTTACCGTTAGCGCGAGTTCCAATCAAAGCCTGTTCCAGACGTTGCAGAATATTCTTGGCGTCCTGCGTTCGCCGATCGGCGATTCGACCTATACGGCAACCGAGTACAGCATTGATCTGGGAACGGAGCTGACCAATATCGACCAGGCTATCAATAACATTTCCAGAGTGCAATCGGCGGTCGGGACGAGAATGCAGGAAATCGAATCGCAAGGCAGTGTACTTTCCGATCTCGATATCCAGTATCAGGCAAAGCTTTCCGACCTCCAGGATCTGGATTACGCAGAGGCCATTTCGGATTTCATCAAGCAACAGACGAATCTTGAAGCGGCGCAAAAATCCTTCGCCCAGATTTCTGGAATGAGCCTGTTCGATTACCTGTGAGGATGATGTGATCCGGCTTTTCCTTCTTGTCGTGTTGCTCGCCGTTTCCGGCTGTTCGGGCGATGCGGCCTACGCATTGAGGGGAGAGCGTCGCGTCGTGAATTCCGACAGCGGAGAAATCCGCGCCCAGCCAGCGTTCAATCTGC
The DNA here is from genome assembly GCA_964440925.1 of uncultured Propionivibrio sp. Taxonomy (GTDB): domain Bacteria; phylum Pseudomonadota; class Gammaproteobacteria; order Burkholderiales; family Rhodocyclaceae; genus Propionivibrio. Next base: position 33,019 of record CAYTWY010000002.1, read on the forward strand.
CCGGGGACGCAAGCATCAGTGCCGAGACAGCAGCGGCTGCCGGGGCGCTTTATGTCTATGGCCATCCGGTCAAGGCGCTGGGTTTGCCGGGCAAAATATTCAGTCATTCGCAGTCGGCCTTGCTCTACGTTCTCTACGATCCACTGGCACCCAACTGGAGCCTCGAGGAAACGGCGTTTGGCGAGGAAACCTATCATCTTTCCCTGAAAGCCAAAGGGTTCAGGGTCGGTGGCGATGGCGAAGCGCTGCAGATCTTCAAGCGCAGAGCGGCGTATCTGCAGCGCGCGGGGGGGTTTTCGTCCTATCGCATTCTCGACTATTCTGAAGGCATCGAGTCGAGTACGCCGCTCACGCACCGTGTCGGCCAGGGAACCTTCCAGCTGGTTCGCGCTGCGGCGATGCCCGCACGATAAAAAGCGGGTAGCGGCCGCGTCGGGCTTTAGCCGACCACAAACCATCCCAGCATCGAGCGCAGGCCGGATTCGAATAGTTGCTGCAATGGTGTGCCCAGGTAGGCCATGCTGGCTAGCAGGGCAAGAAAACCGAGGACGATGGTTACGGGAAAACCGATCGCGATCAGGTTCAGTTGTGGCGCAACGCGTCCCAGAACGCCGAGAGCGATATTGGCGATCAGCAGGGCGACAATCATCGGCAAGGCAAGGAAAACCCCCGAAGAGAAAATAATGCCTCCGGCCATGGCGATATTCAGCCAAGAGGCATTTGTGGCGACGCCGATGCCGATCGGAAGTGCCGTGAAGCTTTGCACCAATGCACTAATGACCAGCAGGTGGCCATCGATGGCCATGAAGGTGAGCAGGGCGAGCAGACCAATGAATTCCGAGACGACAGTGGCTTGCGAAGCATTCTGCGGATCGTAAGAGGTGGCAAACCCCAGCCCCATCTGGTTACCGATTATGGTGCCGGAGAGGTCGATGGCGCTGAATACCAAGCGCAAGCAGAGTCCCATACCGAAGCCGATGACGATTTGTTGCGCCAATACCAGCAATCCGTTCAGGCTGCCTGGAGCAAGGCCCGGTGTCGGAGGCAGTGCGGGGGTGACAGCCAAGGCAATGGCCAGACCGAGAAAAAGGCGGATCCGGAAGGAAAGGCCGGGATTGTTAAATGGCGGAGCTGCGGCTAGGAGAGCCAGAATGCGAGCCAGAGGGAAGAAGAAGGAGACTATCCAGGCATTCAGTTCGGTGGTTGTCAGACTGATCATGCGCGGTCTAGCCGATGATCTGGGGAATGCTCTCGAACAGCCGGCGCATGTAATCGACCATGATCTGCAGCATCCACGGCCCGGCCAGAATCAGAGCCAGTAGTATGCCGATCAATTTGGGAATGAACGAGAGGGTCTGCTCATTGATCTGCGTCGCGGCCTGGAAAATGCTGATGATCAGACCGATGACCAGGGCGGCGAGAAGCAGAGGCGCTGCCAGCACGAGGGTCATTTCAATGGCCTGGCGGCCAATCCCCATGATTATTTCGGGCGTCATGCGGAAAAACTCATGACCAGGGAGCCGAGCAGCAGATGCCAGCCATCGATGAGGACAAAAAGCATCAGCTTGAAGGGGAGCGCTACCATGACCGGAGACATCATCATCATACCCATTGACATCAGAACGCTGGCTACAACCATGTCGATGATCAGAAAGGGAATAAAGATGATGAAACCGATCTGGAAGGCGGTTTTCAGTTCGCTGGTGACGAAAGCCGGAATCAGTACCCGCATTGGAACGTCGCTCACCGAAGCCAGTTTTGGTGTGCCTGCCAGACGGGCAAAAAGGCCGATGTCCGATTCGCGCGTCTGTTTCAGCATGAAAGTGCGTAACGGAACCGCGCCACGCTCGATGGCCTGGGTGAAGGTGATCCTGTTTTCCGAAAGCGGCTGATAGGCGTCGACATAAATCCGGTCGAGTACCGGCGACATGATAAAAAAGCTCAGGAACAGGGAGAGGGCAACCAGCACCTGATTGGGGGGGGAGGTCTGGGTACCGAGCGCGTGACGCAGGAGCGAGAGCACAATGATGATGCGGGTGAAGCTGGTCATCGTCAGCAAGATGGCCGGGATGAAGGTCAGTGCTGTCAGTGTCAGCAGGGTCTGGATGGACAGGGTGTAGGTCTGGCCGCCTCCGGCTCCGGGCGTGCTGGTCAGCGCAGGCAGGCCGCCGCTTTGAGCCCATGCGACGAAGGGAACAAGCCCGAGAAGCAGGACGAATAGCGTGCGGAAGCGCAGGATTTTATGGCTGTTCATGATGGCGTTCGGTCAGCTGTTTCAGCCAATGTCCGAAGGGTTTGTCGCGGTTTGGCGGGGGCGCGGCCTCTCCCTTGGGCAGGGTATGCAGCGTCTTGATCTGACCGGGAACGATGCCGACGACGAGCCAGGACTCGCCGACCTCGATAAGCACGATGCGTTCACGTGTGCCGACCATCAGGGCGCTGACGATGCGCAGCGGCCCGGCGTTGCCGAAATGTCCGCCTTGGTTCAGCCTGCGCAGAAGGAAAGCGCCGGCGAAAAGCAGGGCGACGATCAGGGTCAGAACCAGCAGGATCTGTGCGAGTGCGGTGCCGGAGACGCCAGGCGAATCGGCAGCGCTGGCTTGCGCGCAAGTCAGGCTGGGGTAAAGCAGCAGCCCCGGCAGGCAGGCTGAAAACGGCGGATATCGGCGGATTGTGGTCAAGGTGTTCGGCCAGTCAGTGTTTGGCCGCTATCTTAATGCATGCCGCGTTGCGGGGGAATCGTTACGGAAGAGGACACTGAGCGCAGCTCAGTGTCCGATCTTGCGCATGCGCTCCGAAGGCGTGATGATGTCGGTCAGACGGATGCCGAATTTGTCGTTGACCACCACGACTTCGCCTTGAGCGATCAATGTCCCGTTGACGAAGACGCTCATCGGTTCGCCGGCCATTGCGTCCAGTTCGACCACTGAGCCATGTGCCAGCTGCAGCAGGTTTTTTATGGTGATTTTTGTGCGCCCCAGTTCGACGGCGATTTGAACCGGAATATCCAGGATCATGTCCAGTTCGTTCATCATCGAAGCCTTGCCATCGGTCTCGCCGAAAGACGGGAATATCTGTGCCGGTTGCGCAGCGCCAGCGTCTACACTTGCCTGCTCGGCCATGGCGGCGGCCCAATCGTCTTCGGCCGCGGTTCCTGTTGTGTCGGGGGTGTTGTTCTGCGTTTCGTCAGGCATGGGTTTCTCCAAGAGAGATTTCTTCCGTCTCCGATGCGATGAAGCGTTCGATCTTGAGGGCGTATTGTCCCCCTTGCTGTCCGTAGCGGCATTCCATCAGAGGGATTTCATCGACATGGGCAATGATTTTGTCCGGAACGTTGACGGGAATGATATCTCCCGCCTTCATTTTCAGAACCTGTCCGAGCGTCAGCGTGGTTGTTGCCAAATGCGCGCAGACTTCAAGTTCGGCATCCTTTAGCTGCTTGCGCAGCATGACAATCCAGCGGTGATCGGTTGATAGCTGGTCGCTTTGCATCGAACTGTAGAGCAAATCGCGGATCGGTTCGACCATCGAGTAGGGGAAACAGATATGCATGTCGGCGGCAGTGCCGCCAAATTCGACCGAGAATGTGGTTGAAATGACAATTTCCGAGGGCGTTGCGATATTGGCAAACTGCGAGTTCATCTCGGAACGGATGTATTCGAAGGAGATGTTATATACCGGTTTCCAGGATCGCGCATATTCGGCGAATACGACGTTGAGCAGACCCTGGATGATGCGTTGTTCGGTCGGGGTGAAATCGCGTCCCTCGACCCGGGTATGGAAACGCCCGTCGCCGCCGAACATGTTGTCGACGACAAGAAAGACCAGGTTGGGATCGAAGACGAAAAGCGAGGTTCCGCGCAGAGGTTTGGCGGCGACCAGATTGAGATTGGTCGGGACAACCAGATTGCGGATGAATTCGCTGTATTTCTGAACCCGGATCGGACCGACCGAGATCTCCGTGGTTCGGTGCATGTAATTGAACAGACCGATGCGCAGGTAGCGGGCAAAGCGTTCGTTAATCAGTTCAAGCGTGGGCATGCGCCCGCGCACGATCCGTTCCTGTGTGCCGATGTTGTACGGCCGAACCCCGCCTTCCTTGTCACCAGAAGATTCGGGTTCGTCCGTTTCGCCGGTGACGCCCTTGAGCAGGGCGTCGACCTCTTCCTGGGAGAGAAAATCGGTGGCCATGGGAGTGCTTACTGGATAATGAAGGAGGTAAACAAGACCTCCTTGATCGGGACTTCGTCTGATGCGTTATCGACATCCGGTGCAAGAATCTGATTGATCAGGGCGCGGATTTCCTCGGCCAGCTTTTCCTTGCCTTCCTTGCTCAGCAATTCGGAAGCTTTCTTGCCCGAAAGGAGGAGCATGACGTTGTTGCGCAATTTCGGCGTGAAGGTCTTGAGCCGGTCGCCAACATGGAGGTCTTCAACTTCCACTGATAGTGTCAATTGCAGGAACTGTTCGCCATTTTCCGGAACGAGATTGACGGTAAAGGCATCAAGCGCCACATAAACCGGGATGGCATCCTTGGCCGCTTTTTTCTTATCGATCTTCTCGCTGACCACCTCTCCTTCTTCACCTTCCTGGTCAGCGTGCTTGCCCATGAGTAACAGGGCGAGCCCTCCGCCTAAGAGCAAGGTAACGAGCAGTGCGGCGAGCAAAATGATCAGTAGCTTTTTGCTTTTGACTTGTGGCACGGGTTTGGCCGATTCGTCGACTTCTGCTTCAGATCTGGCTTCCTTGGCCATATGTCAGCCCTCCCATTCGTTTCTGTTGTTTTGCATTCGCAAAGGCGTACATGTTCTTTCTGCCGGAGCGATCAGGCAAAAACGTTGACCAGTCCGTTGCCCCGCTGGTTGTCCAGTTCTCTGCCCGGCAAGGAGCTTGTGCTCTCCATGACAAGTATAGCGTTATCGCCACGCCAGCGGGCGGAGCTGCCTTCTTGCCGATCCCCCGCCGATTGCTGGAACGATTCGGCGCTGACGTTCGTCTGGCCGAGTTCGATGCCGGCGCTGGCAAACATTTCACGCAGCCGTGGCAGCGCGGACTCGATGTTATCGCGCACTTCTGCACTGGCCGAGACAAAGGATGCCGTGGCGCTGTTTTTGTCCATGGTCAACGAGACTTCGATCGACCCCATGTGTGGTGGATTGAGGGTGATTTGCGCGCTTTGCTTGTCGCTATTGGCCAGCCAGACAATTTTATGGCCGAAATCCTGAGCCCAGTCGCGACTGTGCAGCGGTGTGGTGATATGGGCCGGAGTCTCGTTTTCCCTGGTTTGGACTGGCTGGAAATGGTGCGCCTGCGTCGCCGCGGTCGCCGCCGGATTCGTGCTCTGAATGCTTTCCCGGGCAGTGTGTTCGACCGTATCGCCTGTGCCCGGAATAGCGGCCTTTCTTGCGTCGGCAAATATTGCCGGTTTGTCCTCGGGGAGCGTTGCCCCGACTGGCGCCGGCTGTATTTTTTCGTCGCCGGCAGGCAGGACGGTGTCCGGTAAATCATGCGTGGACAGGGCGTCCATGCGCTGCCCGCTGGCGGGAATCTCCGGGTGAGCTGCCGGCGTTACGGTGGGTGGCAAGGGGAGCAGACCAAGGGCGCCGAGCAGCGGTTCGGCTTCGTTGTTCTCGGCAGCCGGAGCGTCTTCGAACGAATCGCCACCTTTTTCTGCGCCTATCGTTCCTTCGGCAAGAGCGGGAACCAGCTGGGTAAACAGCAGGCTGGCAAAGTCCTGTTCCGTTGCCTGTTCAGCGACGGTACGATCATTTGCAGTGGTTTGCGCCGGTTGGGGCGGAACCGAAACGGCTGTGATGGGCATGGCGTTCCTTACGGCTTGTGTTACGTTGTCCTCAGCAAACTCCATGCCAGAATGTGTTTCCAAGGAAAATGATCGGAGCGATTATTTTCCGTCCTTGAAGCGGGTAGCGAATTCGTCCTGTATTTTTTGTTCCCGTCGGTTCTCGATGGCTTCTTCCTTGGCAAAGTGGCGTTCTGAGAGCGTATCGAAGGCTTTGAGTTTTTTTCGTTGCTGCTGCCACTGCTGCTGTCCGGTCGTCGTGTCCAGCTCGTGCTGGCGAACGATTTTTTGCTGGGCGGCAATGGCTTCGTCGAGCCGGTCGAGAAAATCCTGAAAATTGCGCCATTCGCGCTGCGATAGTCCGCTTTCGGCCGACTGGCGGAAGCGGACGGCGTATTCATCGCGGTATTGCAGCAAAACGGTGAGTTTGTTCTTGGCGTCGCGCTCGCTGGAGAGCAAGTGGGCAAGTTGGAGTGTCGCCTCATCGGCCCGGATTTTCATGAGTTCATGAACGGTCTGCAGGGAGAAGGGTTTGGGCATGATATTTCTCAGAAAACGGGGCAGGGCGGGTCATTTGCGCGGTGCGCTGGTTTTGCCTCCGTGGTTTCAGTAATTTTCCTAGCGTTGTGCGCCAAACAGGCCATAGAGCTGATCGATGCTGCTGGCGTAATCGGCGCGCTGATCGAGCGCCTGTTGCAGGAAGTGCTCAAAGCTGGGGTAAAGCTTGATGGCCTGATCGAGCAGCGGGTCGGAGCCGGAGGCGTAGGCGCCGACACTGATCAGGTCGAGTGAACGCTGGTAGCGGGTGTACATCTGTTTGAAATGCCGGATTTTTTCAAAATGGTCGGCATCGATCAGATTGACCATGGCGCGCGAGATGGACTGCTCGATGTCAATGGCCGGATAGTGACCGGCATCGGCCAGCCGCCTGGTCAGCACGATATGGCCATCGAGGATGGCGCGTGCGGCATCGGCAATCGGATCCTGCTGGTCGTCGCCTTCGGCAAGTACAGTATAAAAGGCAGTAATTGATCCGCCGCCATTGGCGCCGTTTCCCGCTCTTTCGACAAGTTGCGGCAGGCGGGCAAAAACCGATGGTGGATAGCCGCGGGTAACTGGCGGCTCGCCGATCGCCAGAGCGATTTCGCGTTGCGCCATGGCAAAGCGGGTGAGCGAATCCATGATCAGCAGAACGTGCCGGCCCTGGTCACGGAAATATTCGGCAATCGATGTGGCATAGGCGGCTCCTTGCAGGCGCATCAGCGGGCTGACGTCGGCCGGGGCGGCGACAACGACCGAGCGGCGTAGTCCTTCCTCGCCGAGGATCTGCTCGATGAATTCCTTTACTTCGCGGCCGCGTTCGCCGATCAGGCCGACGACGATGATTTCCGCCGTGGTATAACGAGCCATCATGCCGAGCAGTACACTTTTACCGACGCCGGAGCCGGCAAACAGTCCCATACGTTGTCCGCGGCCGACGGTGAGCAGGGCGTTGATCGAACGCACGCCGACATCCAGTGCATGGTCGATCGGGGCGCGCGACATGGGGTTGATCGGACGTCCCTGCAGCGGGCGCAGACCGTCGGTCAGCAATGGACCATGCTGGTCGAGCGGCCGTCCTGCGCCATCGACGATACGTCCGAGCAGGGCATCTCCGACGGGTAGCAGTTTGGCCCGGTCGACGGCGCGTCGCCGGGCGGGCGGTTTCTGTCCGAGTTTGGGAGTGGGGGCCGGCGTTTCCAGGGCGACGACGCGCGCTCCGGGCGGTAATCCATAAACGTCCTCGGAGGGCATCAGGAAGAGCTTCTCGCCGTTAAAGCCGACGACCTCGGCCTCGATCGGCGATCCTCCGGCAGGAAGAATGCGGCACGAACTACCCAGCGGCAATTTGAGACCCGCCGCTTCCATGACCAGCCCGTTGATGCGCGTCAGGTGCCCGTTGGCCAGGAGCGGCGAGGCCTGGGCGAGAGCGGTGCGGCAGTTTTCAAGAAAGCCGTTCCAGCGGGCGATGCGTTCGTTTTTCCCGGCTTCGCTCATGGGACGTTCAGGGTTTGTCATCCAGCCATTCGGGACTTAGCCCGATGGATTCGATGATTCGGCGCCAGCGGGTTTGCAAGGTAGCATCGACTTCGCTGGCGCCATGTTCGACGCGGCAACCGCCGGGCGTCAGCGAGGCCTCTTCGACGATGCGCCAGTTATTGTGTGCCAGCTGTTCGCCGAGATGAGTTCGGATCAGCGCCGCGTCGTCGGGGTGCACGAAAAGAGCTGGGTGTCCGCCGTGCGTGTGCAGTGTCGATATGGCTTCGCGGATGATCGGCAGCAGCAGTTCGGGTTTGACGCGCAGGCTTTGCCCCATCATTTGCCGCGCGACCTCGAGCGCCGTAGCTAGCAATTGATCGGCAACCTGTTGGTCGAGATGGCTCAATGCCTGTTCCAGGGTGCTCAGCACGGAACTGATGCGGTCGGCGATGGCGCGTGCAGCTAGGAGACCCTCGGCATGTCCGGCCGCGTAGCCTTGCTGTTCCGCTTCCGAATACATGCGTTCGATATCGGCGGCAGTAGGCAGGGTGACCGACGCAGGCGGCGCGGATTCGCTGGTCGTCTTTTCCTGTGTCTTTTCTTCGGCTTTTTGTTTCGCCGCACGGGTAGACGCCTGTTCGGCTTCGTCGAACGCGGCGACTTCCCAGCGCTGGTAGGCGGTGAGTTTTTCCTTGGGAACGAATCCGGTCATGGCGTTTGCATGTTCAGATCATCTCCTCGCCACCGGCTCCGCCAAGCACGATCTGACCCTCGTCGGCCAAGCGGCGGACGATCTTGAGGATTTCCTTTTGTTCCGCCTCGACTTCTGAGAGGCGCACCGGGCCGCGCGATTCGAGGTCTTCGCGTAGCATTTCCGCTGCGCGTTGCGACATGTTCTTGAAAATTTTCTCGCGCAGAGGTTCCGAGGCGCCCTTCATGGCCAGGATTAGCGAGTCCGACTGGATTTCGCGCAAAAGCAACTGGATGGCCCGGTCGTCGAGGTCGAGCAGGTTCTCGAAGACGAACATTTCGTCGAGGACGCGCTGCGCGAGGTCGGGATCGTACTCGCGAATCGAATCGATGACGGTCGTCTCGTTGGCCGTGCCCATGAAATTGAGGATTTCTGCCACCGAACGCACGCCGCCCATGGCCGATTTCTTGATGTTGGCCGAACCCGAGAGCAGGCGCAGCATGACGTCGTTGAGTTCCTTCAGCGCTTCCGGCTGGATGCCTTCGAGTGTCGCGACGCGCAGAACCACGTCGTTGCGCAGGCGTTCGGTGAAGTGGTTGAGGATGTCGCTGGCGTGATCCCGCTCAAGATGCACGAGGATGGTGGCAATGATTTGCGGATGTTCGTTGCGGATGATGTCGGCCACCGTCGGCGCATCCATCCATTTGAGCCCCTCGATGCCGTTGGTGTCGCCGCCTTGCAGAATGCGCGAAATGAGGTTGGCCGCCTTGTCGTCGCCCAGCGCCTTGGTCAGGACGGAGCGTACGTAAGCGTCGGTATCGATGTGAACAGCCGCAGATTCGCGCGCCGTTTTGTGGAAATCGGCCAGGACGCTTTCGACCTTGGTGCGCGGCACCGTTTTCATTCCGGCGATGGCATGCCCCAGTTTCTGCACCTCCTTTGGTCCGAGATGTTTGAGCACTTCCGAAGCGAAGTCCTCGCCAAGGGCGATGAGCAGAATGGCGCTTTTTTCTACACCGTCGTCAACCGGCATTGGAACCTGTCCAGTCTTTGATGATATTGGCGACGACCTTCGGATCTTGCTGTGCCATGTCGCGCGCCTGTTCAAGCTTGCGTTCGAGGATGGCGGCGCCCGATGGCGCCTGTTCTTCCGCGTCCTCGTCCACAATATTGACCCGTCCGCCAAGCGTTTTCCCCACGTGCCTGGGGGACGCTTCCAGCATGGTCTTGAGCAGGGGACGGATGACCTTGAGTACGAGATAGGCGACGATGCCGGCAATGGCCGCGTATTTGAACAGCTCCTTGAGCAGGGAAATGATTTCCGGATCCTTCCATACGGGGATGTCCGAGTCGCTGCGTTCGATAGCGGAGAAGGGGGCGTTGGCCACCGATACCGTATCGCCGCGCTCCTTGTTGAAACCGAGAGCCTCCTTGACCAGTTCGCCGATCTGCTTGATTTCGGCGTCGGAGAGCGGCTTCATCTGCCCTTTGGCGTCCTTGCGGTGGTTGATGACGATGGCCGCCGAGAGGCGCTTGATGTTGCCGACCGACTGTTTGGTATGGCGGATCGTCTTGTCGACTTCATAGTTGATCGTCGAGTCCTTGCGCGTATTGATCGGTTGTCCGACGCTGGCAATCGGCGCCTGGATGCCGGCAGCGTTCAGTTGTCCGGGCAGCGGCTGCCCGGCATTCGTCACCGCGCCGGCGCCGGGGACGGCTGGCTGGGTCAATGGCGCGCTGGCGGGAACTGGCGGCTGGTTGCTGAGGGCGCCGGGAATGCCTTGTGCCGACGCGGTGGCGCTGGCCGATTCGCTGGTCTGCTGGCTACGGATACTGATCTCGGGAGGGGTCGTGTTGGGCCGGTGTGTTTCCGCGGTCTGTTCGCTTTGCGAGAAGTCTACATCGGCCGCGACCTGAACCCGGGCGTTGCCTTGGCCGACAATGGGGATGAGGATGTCTTCCACGCGCTTGATGGCTCTGGCTTCGATTTCCTGCACGTATTTGATCTGCGTCGGATCAAGGCCGGCTTCCATCAGTTTGCTCTTCAGTTGCGAGAGCATGCTGCCATTCTGGTCGATCAGTGTGACGCTGTTGACGGCCAGACTGGGGACGCTTGCGGCAACGAGGTTCTGGATGCCGGCAATCTGCGCCGGTTCCAGCGAACGTCCGGGGTAAAGGTTGAGCAAAACCGAAGCCGATGGTTTCAACTCCTCGCGCACGAAGACTGTTGGCTTGGGAATGGCCAGGTGGACGCGCGCCGCCTGTACGGCGCTGATCGACTGGATCGTGCGCGCCAGTTCGCCTTCCAGGCCGCGCTGATAATTGACCTGTTCGGCAAACTGGCTGATACCGAATTTCTGGTTCTCCATCAGCTCGAAACCGACCGCGCCGCCTTTCGGCAGGCCTTGCGAGGCAAGGCGTAGACGTACTTCATGTACCTTGCTGCCGGGAATCAGGATGGCCCCGCCGCTGTCGTTGAATTTGTAAGGAACGTTGAGCTGTTCGAGCGCGGCGATGATGGCGCCGCCGTCGCGTTCCGAGATGTTGGAAAAGAGAATGCGATAGTCGGCCTGCTTGAGCCAGGTGCTGCTGGCAACCAGCAAGGCGATCACGGCGGCAAATGCCACCATGAGCAGGATTTTCTGCGAGTTGCTCAGGCGTGACAGTGCCTGGCGCAGACGTTCGGAGAGGCTTTCTGCGCCGGTCGCTGTTGTTGTATTCATCCCTGTGGTCGCCATGCCTGCGATAATGTGTGAACTCTGCGATTAATCAAGCAAAAAGCGAAAAGCGCTAAGAATTATTCTACTATTGTATCTGCTAATTGCGCGGGATTTTCCAACGAATGAATGAGGTCACGCAAATCGCAGTTCCCGAGGTCAAGGCGCAGGAGTTGCAGCATGCCTTCGATGTGTTCAATCAGGTTTCCCTCGAGCTGACCCAGGCTTATGAGGGCTTGCAGGCAAAGGCCGAGTCACTGACGGCCGAACTGGCGCTGGCCAATGGCGAATTGCGGCGTCAGTATCAGGAGAAAGAAGCACTTTCCGAACGCTTGGCCTTGTTGTTGAACGCCCTGCCAGCGGGGGTCGTGGTTCTCGACAATACCGGCATGGTCAGCGAGGCTAATCCGGCAGCACGCCGGATGTTCGGTGAAAGTATCATCGACAGCGACTGGAACGGACTGAGCCGGCAGTATCTGAAATCCAGCGAGGCGCCGGACGAATGGCAACTCGGTTCGCGGCGAGTGGTGATTGCCGAAAGTCCACTCGATTCTGCCGGTGGACGCCTGTTGCTGATTCACGACATTACCGTGGCACATGAATTGAAGGCCAATGCCGAGCGTAATCAACGTCTGGCGGCGATGGGCGAGATGGCGGCCTCGTTGGCGCACCAGCTGAGAACGCCTCTGGCGACAGCGCTGCTCTACAGCGCCAACCTGGCGCAACCCGATCTTTCCGGCGAGGCGCGCGCACGCTTTGCGGGAAAGGCCACCGAACAGTTGCGGCGCCTCGAACGACTGATTCAGGACGTTTTGCTTTTCGCGCGCGGTGAAAGCATCGGTCGCGACCGGGTTGTGGTCGAAGCGCTGATCGCCGAGGCGGCGCAAACCATGGAACCGTTATGTCAGGAAAAAGGCGTTCGTTTCTCAGCGCGCTGCAAGGTCGGCGAATCCTTGCTCATGGGGAGTCGCAAAGCCTTGAGTGGCGCGCTCCTTAATCTGCTGGAAAATGCTCTGCAGGCTTGTGAACGCCGCGGCGGCGAGGGGGGGGAGATTGCTCTGTCCGCCGGAATTGAAGCGGACGGAGGGTGGGTTCGCATCGAGGTGCGCGATACCGGTGGCGGTATCGCTCCGGAAGCGCAGGCCAAAATTTTCGAGCCCTTTTTCACCACGCGTGGTCAGGGGACCGGATTGGGCCTGGCCATTGCGCTGGGTGTGGTGCGGGCACATGGCGGCAGCATCGAGGTCACTTCGACCCTCGGTCAGGGATCGGAATTTGCCGTTCTGCTGCCGGTCGGTGCGGCGCCGGATGCCGCATCGTGACGACCCGGCCGGGCGGTGTCGCACAGGTTTATTTGTGCGCACTGTCGTATCCCTTGTACAGTGTGCGTAGGTTTTCTTATTCTTTGTTGATGATTTGCGGAAAATGGCACACGGATTACCCATATTGATCGTCGAGGATGACCTCCATTTGCGCGAGGCGGTTTGCGATACGCTCGAACTGGCCGGTCAACCGGTGATTTCAGCTTCCGGCGGTGACGAGGCGCTCGCCCTGCTCGGAACGCAGGCGGTATCGCTGGTGGTCAGCGATGTGCGCATGATGCCGATGGACGGCATTGCCCTGCTCAAGGAAATTCGTCGCCGTTTCCCGCATCTTCCGGTGGTGTTGATGACCGCTTTCGCCGACGTTGATCGTGCCGTCGAGGCCATGCGCTCGGGAGCCTGCGATTTTCTCCTCAAGCCCTTCGAGCCGAAGGCTCTGCTTGATCATGTGGCGCGCTATCGACTGCCGCAGGCGATGGATGATGCGCGGGTGATCGCCGAGGATGCGGTGAGCCGCAATCTGTTTGCCTTGGCCATGCGTGTGGCGCAGACCGATACCACGGTGCTGCTGACCGGGGAAAGTGGCGTCGGCAAGGAGGTCGTGGCGCGCTATATTCACAACCATTCGGCACGGCATGCCGGCCCCTTTGTCGCGATCAACTGCGCCGCCATTCCGGACAGCCTGTTGGAAGCGACGCTGTTCGGCTACGAGAAAGGCGCATTTACCGGCGCGCAGCAAGCACAGGCCGGCAAGTTCGAGCAGGCGCAGGATGGTACGCTGTTGCTCGACGAAGTGACGGAAATGCCTCTCGGACTACAGGCCAAACTGCTGCGTGTTCTGCAGGAGCGGGAAGTCGAGCGCGTTGGCGGCAAGAAGCCGGTGGCGCTCAATATCCGCATCATCGCCACGTCGAACCGCGACATGGCCGAGGCGGTGGCCAAGGGCGTGTTGCGCGAAGATGTGTATTACCGGCTCAATGTCTTTCCCTTGCTGATTCCCGCCCTGCGCCAGCGGCTTGAGGATATTGTTCCGCTGGCACGCCATTTTCTGGCCGAACATGGTGGTCGCTGCGGACGTGCCGGGCTGCGCCTGTCACCCGGGGCGGAAGTCGTGTTGCGTGCGCATTCCTGGCCGGGCAACGTGCGCGAACTGGAGAACGTGATGCAGCGTGCGGTCATTTTTTCCGTCGGCGAGTGCGTTGAACCCGAAGCTTTGCACCTGGCGCCGGCGGCACCTGTCGTTTCCGTCGGCGAAAGCGTTCTGCCGCAGGACAACTCCCCGTCTCCGGCTGAAGCTGCGCGAACCGACAATCTGCGCGATCTGGAGCGGGAGCATATCCTGGAAACGCTGGCGGCAGTCGGCGGGTCGCGCAAACAGGCGGGAGAGCGGCTGGGTATGTCGGAACGCACCTTGCGTCACAAACTCAAACAATACCGTGAAGCGGGTTTTTTCAACGAGTAAGCCGGATCGTCTGGCGCGTTTCTTGCTGTTCATTGTAGAGACGTGAGTGGAGGTTGATATGGATAGCCAGGGAATCGATCAGATGTTGAGCGTGCTGCGTGCCACGGCGGCGCAGGCAAGCGGCTCGACGCCTGCACCGCAGGCCGGAGCCGGCGGTGTCGATTTTGCGCAGGTGCTGAAAAATTCGATTGCGCAGGTGAGTCAGACGCAGCAGCAGGCGGAAGCGCTGGCGGCAAATTTTGCCGCCGGGGACAGTAATACCAATCTGCATGAGGTCATGATTTCCCTGCAGAAAGCCAATATCTCGTTTCAGGAAATGGTGCAGGTGCGCAACAAACTCGTTTCTGCCTATCACGATGTGATGAACATGCAGGTCTGATGGCTTTCCCGGGAATGAGCGACGGCGCCTGCGGGCGCCGTCGTCGTTTGTTATGGCCGGATCAGACCAGTCCGTTCAGACGTGCCTTGCGTTCGCGCTCGACGCGGGTGATGTAGCGTTGCACCATGGCCAAGCGCGGTGATGGCAAATCAACGAATTCGCAGCCGACGCGCATGTAGTTCAGACCGTTGCGCGTGGTGACGTCGAACATGTTGCGCACGTGTAGCGTGGCGATGAGCAGCCCTTCATCGGGCAAGGCGATCCTGCTTTCCGGCAGAGTTTGCTGCTGGTTCAACAGGTTCGCAATGTCAGGGGTAACCATCAGGCCGATGCCGCCGCCGCTGATATCGAGAAGCGGCACCTCGATGCTCAGGGCACTGCCGTCGCTTCTGTGCAGGGTGGAGATTATTTTGACCGGAGTGGCGATCGGCGTGGAGAGGCGGAAGTATTCGCGCCGTTGCAGGCGCAGCAGGGCATCGGGAATCCTGGCGAAGAAGGCCGGGCGCCCCTCGTGCTGAGTGGCGAACAGGGCATCAATGCGGAATTGAACTTTCACCTTGTCGACGACGGTTGTCAGGATCAGCGATTGCGCCAGCAGCGCCTTGCGGTTCATTTCGTCGTCGCCGCCCAGATCGAGGACGAATCCCTGCCGTTCGGCATCCAGAGCGATCATCGAGGTAAGCAGGAAGGACTGTTGATGATCGAAATGGACGGTAATCAGCGCGCCTTTCTGGACGACGGTACGTAGTACCGCAAGAATTTCCGCTTTTGAGTAGAGCAGATAACGGCTGTACTCGTCGCTTTGTTCAAGCTCGATTCCGGAGGGCGATTGCCGGGAGTCCGCGGCGGTGGCGGTCATTTTGGATCCTGAAAACGTTTGCGGCGCAGCGAGTCTAATGCAAATCCGGTGGCGGGGGAATGCGGGGGAAAGGCAGGGAACGCATGTCAGGGCGTCTTTTCCTTGCCGATCAGTTGCGGCAAGGGCGAAAGGCTAGGTACGGAAGGAACCGGCTGCCCGCTTTCGAGGCGATAGATCCAGGCCAGCAATTCCGCTACCGCCACATAAAGTTGCGGTGGAATGCGTTGATCGAGGTCGATTTGCAACAGCAAGGAAACGAGTTCCGGCGATTCGTGTACGTAAACGCCGTGTTCCCTGGCGCGGGCGATGATTTGCTCGGCAATGACGCCGCGTCCCCTGGCGACGACGCGCGGGGCGGCATCGGTCTCGGTGTAAGTGAGCGCGACGGCGCTCTTGAGCGGATCAGTTTCCGTCCGGGACATCGTTCGCTTCGCTGTGCTTTCCAGTAATGAATCCCATGCCCGCCAGGATTAGCCCGGCAGCGTCGAATTGCTGGCGTAAATCGCCGCCCTTGCTTTGCATCAGATCGCGCGTCGCCGCATCGACGGCATGCAGATTGAGCGTTACCTGTCCGCCCTGCAGACGGATGCCGGCGTCGATTTCACCCAGATGCGGGAGCGTCATGCGCAGACGCGTCGACCAGCGCGATTCGGATTCTTCTCCGTCCGCGGTTTTCTGGCGGCCGTCCTCGTCGATTTCCCAATGCATCTGCTGCCCGGGCCAGATTTGCCCCTGCCACGAGTAGTTCTGCGTCGCCAGCGCCTCCAGTTGCTGCTGAACCAAGGCTTGCAAGGGTTGTGCGATGACTTGTCCGGAACTCTGGGCGCTCTGCGACAACAGCGCCTTGCTGCTTCCTGCGCTGTTGCCGTCTTGCTCCGGCGTGGTGCCACGTAGCGGGTTCGCTTGCTGCGCACTGTCTGCCGCTGCGGTTTGCGCCATGGGCATTGCGGAATGCCCAGCCGTTTCGCGAGGGGTGGAAAGCCTGCCTTGTGGTTCGTTGAGCAGCTCGGTTTGCGAAAAACGTCCGGCGACCCATTCGGCCTGGTGTGCTTCGTAGAACATGCCGCTTTGTGCGATGGCCTGTTTGAGCAGGGGCAGGAGATCCTGCCCCTGGGTTGGAGGAGCGGTCGCTAGGGGTTGGTTGCCGTTGAGCGGCAAAGCCACTTTCTCACCGGAATTCTTGTCGGAAAAAAGCGTGCCGATCAGCTGGCCGGTGCGGCTCAGGGTCGCTGTGACCGATTCCTGGGACGTTTTTCCCCCTTCGCCCGATTGGTGCGCGACGACTGCCAGCGTCAGTTTTCCGTCGGATTCAGTAACCAGAAGTTCAAGCGAATCGCCGCTTTTGGCCGAGAAGGGAAGCGCCAGGGTAATGTTGCGCTGGTTGATCATCGCCCGGTAGGTGCCGTTGGGGAGCAGGGCCTGAACCTCGGCCATTACCTTCTGCCCCGCTGTCAGCCCTGATAGCTTGTCGGAAATCTCCTGCGCCGGTGCGACGGGACGCAACGTCGCGTCAGCGGAGACTTGCATGCGGCTGGCGACGTCCGAGGGGATCATTTCAAAGCGTGAGTATGGGTTCGCGCAACAAGATGTTCAGTGCGTGTTTTCGCTCGTCAACGAGTTCACGCGTTTGCTCATCTAACTGCAGGCAGCGCTCGACAATCGCCCGGCCGCGCGTGCGTTCGGCCACCGTCAGGCTGGCGTTCAGATCGGTCGGCAGGTCCGCGAGAAGCGTAGCCCGTTCTTCGCCCAAGCGAACAGTCTCATCCCAGTCTTGCGCTACAGCCGCATCAGCGATGGCCTCGGACAAAGCCAGAAAACTCTCAAGTTTGGCGAATGCCCGGCTCATGCCACCGCTTGCTGGACTTGCCCTGGCGCGATGCCACGCCAGGCAGAATGGATCTCTTCGAGTAGCCCCGACACTTCCTCAAGCGCCTGTAGATCGTTCTTCAGGTTGGCGTGAAGCAGTCGGTAGACCATGTAATCGTAAAGCGCTTCGAGCCGTCCCGAGATATCGCCCCCTTTATCGTGATCGAGGCTCGCCTTGAGACCATTGCTGATGATGTCGATCGCTCTTGATATCGCTGCGCCCTTATCGGCGACTCGGTTGTCCTGCATTGCGCCCCGAGCGGCCCCCAAAGCCGCTTGCGTGCCTTCAAAGAGAAGAAGGATCAGTCGGTACGGGTCGGCCACTTCGATAGCGGCGTCGACGCCCACCTTCTGATAGGCAGAAATCGCATTGCGTGAATTGCCCAGCACTCGTTACTCCTAGCTATAGGTGGGTAGATTGGCGAGTTGTTGTGTGAGGAAGGTGCTCGTCTTGCTCATGTTCGCCATCAGCGAATCGAGTGCAGTGAACTGCTTGCGGTAACGTGCTTCGATTTGTGTGAGCCTG
>CAYTWY010000002.1:50669-53368 GCA_964440925.1 uncultured Propionivibrio sp.
AACCGCAGCGTCAATGCTGACCTTCTGATAGGCAGAAATCGCGCTGCTTGCTTTGCCAAACATTCAATGCTCCTAGTTCTTGTTAAGGTTGGACAGGTTGGCGAGCTGTTGTGTCAGGTAAGTGCTGGTCTGGTTCATATTGGACAGCAGGGTATCCAGCGAGGAGAACTGCTTGCGGTAACGCGCTTCGATCTGCGTAAGGCGGAACTCGACGGCCTCGTATTGTTTTTCGATACGCTTGATCGAATCCGTGAGTCCTAAGGTGCGGCTAACGATCGCGCCGTCAGTACCCACAAGGCCTTCGGTTGCGGCTTTGAACGCGCTGCCTGTCGCTGAAACAAGATTCGCTACACCAGAGATATTCTTGGTGATTGCCGCCGACAGCTTGGCGGAGTCTACGAGCAATGATCCGTCTTTCTGCAGGCGCACACCGATGTCTGAAAGACGCTGAAAATCAGCGCCAGCCATACCGTCAGGGATACCGCCGACCAGCGAGCGCACCGAGCTTTGCGCCGAGCGCAGCGTGCTGTCGCCATTGAGCGAGCCAGCGGTCTTTGTCGTCGCGTTGTAGCTGCCCAAACCGGCTGCCGTCGAGTTGAAGTCATTGTAGGCCTTGACAAAGGCGTTGATTCCCGCGGTCACACTGGAAGTGTCGCGCGTGAGCGTCAGGGTGGTCGAACCCGCCTTGGTCAGATTGAGAGTAATGCCGCTGATGGCCGTGGTCAGGGTATTGCTGGCACTCGTGACATCAATATTGTTGATCGTCAGGGTCGCGTCATGGGCTGGCGCGGATTGCGCCCAGCCATTATTGGTATCGATGCCGTTGAAGTCGAATGCCCCGCCGCTCCAACCCGTCCCCGTCCCGGTAACCTTGATAGTATTGGCTTCGCCCGTGCTGTTGGCGGTCAGGACCAGGTGATCTGCGGTGCCGTCATTGATAATGGCGGCGCTGACGCCGGCATTGGCGGCGTTGATGGCGCTTGTTACGTTGGCTAGGCTGGAACCTGCATCAATATTCACGTTAACGGCGGCTCCCGTGCCTATCTGGATACTTAGTGTTCCAGCTTCAGCTGGAACCGTGATTCCAGACTTGCGAACTTGCTGAGCGGTGGCCAGCACAACGTTGCTCAGATTGTAGGTGCCGGCGACCGCGCTGGAAGTGGTCGACGCCGTGGCTATGGTCGAATCGGCAAAGGACGCGTTGAACACGCTGAACTTTTGCAAGGCCGATGAACCGGTAGCCGGCACTAGGGCGGAGGCGGCTGATTGCAGAGAAGAAAGGGCGCTTTTGAGCGAGCCGAGAGCCGAAATCTTGGTCTGAAGCGCGGATTCTTTTTTGGCCAGAGCGGTCAGCGGCTTCTGTTCCAACGCCATGAGTTGCGAAACGATACTGTTGACGTCAAGGTTCGAACCAACGCCTGCTGACGAAAGTGCCATGATCTTCTCCTGCCTAGCGACTCAGCTTGAATGCTGCGTTGCCTAATGATAACAGCGTGGCGTTCAAGCCTGCTGTTTTACAAATAATCCTTTGAGACTATCGAGTGCTTTCGCTATGGCCAGCATTTCTTCCGACGGAATCTGGCGGATCAGCTCCTTGGTTGTGCTGTCGACCACTTTGATGACGACTTGTTCGGTCTCGTCACTCACACTGAACTCGAGGTTGTTGTTAAAGGGCTTGATGTACTCCTTGACGCTCTGCACCGCCGTCTTTAATTCTTCCTGGCTCACGGGTTGTTTGGCCGGAACCGTATCCTGAACCGACGGGCTATCTTTCTTGTCGCGCAGAACAGCCGGCACTAGCTGGGTTTCTGAGTTGCCGTGGGTTGGCAACGAAGTGCCGACAGATTGAATAGTCATGTTCATGCCAAACTCCTTCGCTAAACGGCATCGGGGCACGGTCGCGTTACTGCTACCGCGCCCCCGATTTTACTGCAAGGTGAAACTAATTAACGGAGCAGTGACAACACGTTCTGCGGCAGCGAGTTGGCTTGCGACAACATCGCAGTACCTGCTTGTTGCAGAATCTGGTTACGCGTCAGTTGCGCCGTTTCTGCGGCAAAGTCAGCATCCTGGATGCGGCTACGGGCGGCCGTAACGTTCTCGGACGTCGTTGCCAGATTGGCGACAGTCGAGGCGAAACGGTTTTGGTAAGCACCCATTGCACCGCGAGCGGAGTTGAGGGTCGTCAGAGCGTTGTCAATCGCGGCCAGTGTCACGTTGGAGCTGGCGACCGTAGTCACGTCGACCAACGCAACCTGCGTTCCCGTTGTGGCCGGTGTCAGCGTGCCGTTAGCAACACCCTTCACGCCCGCTGCTGCGCCACCGCCGATTGTCAAAGCCGGCAGCGATGCGTCCCCGGCGTAAGCAAGACTGTAGGTGCCATACGTTGTCGTCGAGCCGATCGTAGCAGTGCCTGCTGCGTAGCTCATCGTGATGTTGCGTCCGTCGATGGCGGTGAGCTTGAGGCCAGTTCCAGACAATTCTGCGCTAACGCCAGTGGCAGCAGAGTTGTTATTGATTGCAGCCATGGCACTCGCGACGTTAGTGGCACTAACCGAAGCGATGATATCGATATCGATGGCTTTGCCATTGAGCGTTAGGACGCCCGTTCCTGCGGTGTTAGCTGCCGCGCCAGTGTTGGCGCCAGTTGCAGTCGTCTTGGCGGCAGTGGCGGTCAGACCCGTGATGCCGCGGGAGTT
>CAYTWY010000003.1:0-16138 GCA_964440925.1 uncultured Propionivibrio sp.
TCTTAATTTATCCTTGCCACTAAACTTTACGGTGGCTTGTTCAGCGCTTCCCTAGCCGTTGCGCCAGTTGGCGCGAACTGGCAACGAGTTCCGGGCGCGTTTCGATGCCGAAAATACGCCCTTCGCCTTCCCGGAGTTTCTTGAAGAACAGGTCGTAGAGGATGAAGCCCAGATATGATTTTCCCGCGCCGTGGTCGACCAGGCTGATCTCATGGCTTTCGGGGCGTGCAGCGAACAGTTCTTCAAGCAGCGGTTCGATGAAGTGGTAGAGGTGATAGACCTGCTTGAGCTTGCGCCGGCTGTCCTGGTTGATCTTGCCCTCGCGGGTCAGGATGTGCAGTTCCTTGAGCAGTTCGATCGACTGCCCGGGCCGGATTTCGGGGATGGGAGCGGCGGTGTGGGCTGGGCTTTTCTTCATAGGCCGCTCATTTTATCCCTTATGCGCTGAAGTGCCGCAACAAATGGGATAATGGCGGACTTTTCAGAGTGCGGATTTTTCATGGCAATTCAGTGGTTTCCCGGTCACATGACCTCGGCGCGCAAGAAGGCGGCCGAAACGATGGCCTCGATCGATGTGGTGATCGAGGTGCTCGACGCGCGCCTGCCCGAAGCCAGTACCAATCCGCTGGTGCGCGAATTGCGTCTGCAGCGTCAGCGCCCTTGCCTGAAAATTCTGAACAAGTCGGATCTGGCTGATCCGCAGGCGACGCAGGCCTGGCTTGCGTATTATAACCGTCAGCCGGGGGTGAAGGCCGTTGCCGTTTCCTGCAAGAATGCCGGCGAGGTGGCGCGTATTCCAGCACTGTGCCAGAGCCTGGCGCCGCATCGCAGCGACAATGTAAAGCCGCTGCGCATGATGATCATGGGCATACCCAATGTCGGCAAATCGACCCTGATGAATGCGCTGGTCAAGCGCAGGATCGCCAAGGTCGGCGACGAGCCGGCGGTCACCAAGTCGCAGCAGACCTACCAGATCAGCGTGCGCCATTCGATTACCGATACGCCGGGATTGATGTGGCCGAAGATCGAGTATCCAAGCGACGGCCTGATGCTTGCCGCGAGCCATGCGGTCGGGCGCAATGCGGTGATCGACGAGGAAGTGGCGGTTTTTCTGGCCGGGATCCTGTTGGCGCGCTATCCGACCTTGCTGTCGGCACGCTATGCTTTTCCGGCCGAGGGACTCGATGCGGTTGCCGTGGTTGAGGGGGTTGCCAGGCGGCGTGCCCTACGCATGCGTGGCGGGGAACCCGACTTCGAAAAAGCTTCGTCGGTGTTGCTGCAGGATTATCGTGACGGGAAACTCGGCCGTATCAGTCTCGAAACGCCGCAAACGCGGCAGGATATGCTGGGCGCGGTGCGGGCTCAGGCTGTACCGGAAGAAACGCCTAAGGCGAAGGATTCTGATGCGTTTGTTCCACCGTCGGACGAATGAGAAGCGCTCGCGCCCAAGGGATGAGCGAATGAACGACATGCCAGCCGGCGAATGCGAGCAGGAGCGTCCACATAACGGCCTGAATCAGCGAATTGCGCGCTTCGCGCTGCTGGCGGCTGATTTTTCTTGCCGGATCGGTTGCGCCGCAGCGCGGGCAGGCCAGCGCCGAGGTGTCGACCGGGTGGCTGCAGGCACGGCAGGGAATAAGCGGCATGGCGTCATCCTAGATAGCGGCGATGTGCCGATTATATGTGGCGCCTGCCAGACAGGAAAGAGAGTCTCTCGGGCGCATCGTCCCGTGTAGCGTGGAGTAACGAGCTGGGCTTTGTGAATCACGTAGCCGACGGAGTCTCTCGGGCGCATCGTCCCGTGTAGCGTGGAGTAGGTATGGACAAACGACTGACCGAACTGGAAATCAAGCTCAATCTGGCCGAGGATCTGCTCGAAGAACTCAACCAGACCGTGTTCCGGCAACAGGAACAGATCGACCTGCTGCAGGCGCAGTTGCGGCTGTTGTACGGGCAGATGCAGGGCCACGCCGAGCCGGTGGAGCCGCGCAATTTGCGCGATGAGATTCCGCCGCATTACTGAATGCGAATGCGGCACCTCAGCTTCGGGCTGGCTTAATCCTGCTGTTCGTCGCGCTTGTCGCGCCTTTTTTTCGTCGTCCGATGACCTGCATTTCGCAGACCCGACAATCGAAACGCAAGGTGAACGTGTCCTGGCCATGCGTCAGGGAGAGCGGATCAGGGCGCGTTCCCTGGGCCTGCTTCGGACACAGTCCGAAACTGTAGCGCAGGCAGTGCTTGGTGATCATCAAGGCGCTGTCGCCGCTGTGAGCCGTGCATTCGTAGGCGGCTTCGCAGTGGCTGACACCGTGTTTGCGGTAGAACTCGCGTGCCTTGTCGTTGGTGACGTTGCCCAGATGGTTCAGCACCGGCTCCGGGTAAATGGCCGGAGGTTCAATCATGGCGCGCCGTCCGGGCCGGCGGTAGGCGGCTATGCGGGCGCTGTCCAGCGCATCGATGACGGCTCGGCGTAGTGCATTGAGGGTCGATGCGGGGATGAACCAGGGCGTGTATTGCGGAAGTTCCAGCGTTTTGACGCAGTAAATCGTTCCGCCCAGTTTTTCCAGATTGTCGCGCAGGCTGCGGCGCGCCTTCTCCGGGTCTTGTGCCGTTTGCTTGTGGATCTGGCAATGCGCCTGGGCTGTGATGCCGCGCTCGTCGCCGGCGTGCAGGGTGAATCCGTCGGCGCTTTCGCCAAAACACAGGTCGATGGGAATGCGCCGCTCGGCCGATTTTTTCTCCAGCAGGCGCAGGAATTCCTGGTCATGGTTGCGGTAGATTTTTGTTTCGCAGCGCAGTCCTTCCGGCAGTCCACCGTCGCTCAGACTGGGGGTGAGGCGATAGCCGGATTCGATGCGGACGGCAAGATTGATGCGCATGCCGACGAGTTCGTGACGCGAATTGAAATAGGTCAGGCCATCGCCGTTGTGCATCGCCTTTGTCGTGCGGATTTCGAAACCATTGCGCAGTATCCGGGTTACCTTGCCCATGGCTTCGCCGACGAACTTGGGCGTGGCGAAGGCGCCGATGTCGCTTTGCCGGCAATGGACGAAATAATCGGTGGCGCCGCGGTTGAAAGTCTTTTCCGGTTGCGGGGCAAACAGGAAGCGGCTGCTGCCGGACGAGCTGCGCGCCAGTTCGGGACGATCGTCGATGAGGGCGTCGATTTTCTGGCGGTAGTACGCCGTGATGTTCTTGACGTAGGCGAGATCCTTCAGCCGGCCCTCGATTTTGAAAGAGCGGATACCCGCCTCGATCAGCGCGCCCAGGTTGGCGTGCTGGTCGTTGTCCTTGAGCGAGAGCAGGTGCCGGTTTTCGGCGATGATCTTTCCATCGGGCGCGGTCAGCGTGTAGGGCAGGCGACAGGGTTGCGAACATTCGCCGCGGTTGGCGCTGCGTCCGGTGGTGGCGTAGCTGAGATTGCACAGGCCACTGTAAGCGACGCATAGCGCACCATGCACGAAAAATTCGAGCGTGGCCGTGGTCTGTTCGGCGATGCGGCGGATCTGGTCGAGCGAGAGTTCGCGCGCCAGAACCATTTGCGAGAAGCCGGCGTCTTCAAGAAAGCGCGCTTTTTCCGCCGTGCGGATGTCGGCTTGCGTGCTGGCGTGCAACTCGAGCGGCGGCAGATCCAGTTGCAGCAGGCCCATGTCCTGCACGATCAGGGCGTCGGCGCCCGCTTCGTACGCTTGCCAGGCCATGCGTCGGGCCTCTTCCAGTTCGCGGTCGTGGAGCAGGGTATTGAGGGCAACGAGTACCCGGGCATTGAAGCGGTGCGCCTGGCTTGCCAGACGTTCGATATCGGTAATCGGGTTGCCGGCGCCGGCGCGTGCGCCAAAGGCCGGGCCGCCGATGTAGACCGCGTCGGCGCCATGCTGCAGGGCTTCAAGGCCGAATTCCAGGTTTTTTGCTGGCGCGAGCAGTTCAAGCGACGGCGGGCGGGTGGGAGGCAAGGAAGTCATGGTCGGATTGCATTGTAAACCATGGGGGCAGGCTTTCCCGGCAGTGCCATGTCACGGCGTGTCAACCGAATGGAGAAACAGGCGTTATTGAGCATGTGGTGGCTTTCCACCGAATTGCATGGAGCTGAAAATGGGCAGTCTGAGCACCGAGTCATTTGACGAGTTTCTGGATTCCTTGAAGCAGGCCGGCGTGGCCATCAGCAACGAGCGCGAATTGCGCGAACGCCTGGCGGAGGCGCAGCGCTGGCGTTTCGCCTTTGCGACACTGGCCTCCAACGGACGTCCCTTGGGGATTCGTTTCGAGGAATGCAATGTCGCGCTCAACGAAGCGCAGATCCATCGCGCTTTCACCGAGTTCCAGTTCCCGGAAAGCACCGAAATGGCTTTTGCCGCCTCGTTGCGCGACGATCACTGATTTTCGCTGTTTTCGTCCGCCGCCCGGTGGATGGATAAAGCAAGGCCCACGGGGTGTCCCGCGGGCCTTTTGCATGGGGGTGATGCCTAGCGCGTGATCGGCTTGTAGCGGATGCGCTTCGGTTTGGCACCTTCCTCGCCCAGGCGTTTTCTCTTGTCTTCCTCGTATTCCTGATAGTTGCCGGTGAAGAAACTCCACTGCGATTCGCCTTCGCAGGCGAGGATGTGCGTGCAGATGCGGTCGAGGAACCAGCGGTCGTGCGAGATGATCATGGCGCAACCGGCGAATTCGAGCAGGGCGTCCTCGAGCGCGCGCAAGGTTTCCACATCGAGGTCGTTTGACGGCTCGTCGAGGAGCAGCAGATTGCCGCCGGTCATCAGGGTTTTGGCGAGGTGCAGACGGCCGCGTTCGCCGCCCGAGAGCTTGCCGACCACTTTCTGCTGGTCGCCGCCCTTGAAGTTGAAACGACCGATGTAGGCACGGCTCGGCATCTCGAACTTGCCGATCTGGATGATGTCGCGGCCCTCGGAGAGTTCATCGAAGACGGTCTTTGTTTCGGACAGATTCTCGCGGCTCTGGTCGACGTAGGCCATCTTGACCGTTGGGCCGATGTCGATGCTACCGCTGTCGGGTTGCTCGGCCCCGGTGATCATGCGGAACAGCGTCGATTTGCCGGCACCGTTCGGGCCGATGATGCCGACGATGGCTCCCGGCGGGACGGTGAAGGACAGATTGTCGATCAGCAGCCGGTCGCCAAAGGCCTTGCTGACGCCGTTGAATTCGATCACCTTGCCGCCCAGGCGTTCGGCGACGGGAATGAAGATTTCCTGCGTTTCGTTGCGCGCCTGGTATTCGTAACTTGCCATTTCCTCATAGCGGGCGATACGCGATTTGCTCTTCGCCTGCCGCGCTTTCGGGTTGGAACGCACCCACTCGAGTTCCTGTTTCATCGCCTTCATGTGCGCATCGAGCTGCTTCTGTTCCTGTTCCAGGCGTTCTTCCTTTTGCTCCAGCCAGGACGAATAGTTGCCTTTCCACGGGATACCATGGCCGCGGTCGAGTTCGAGAATCCACTCGGCGGCGTTGTCGAGGAAGTAGCGGTCGTGCGTGACGGCGACGACAGTACCGGGGAAACGGCAGAGATATTGTTCCAGCCATTCGACCGATTCGGCGTCGAGGTGGTTGGTCGGTTCGTCGAGGAGCAACATGTCGGGGCGCGAGAGCAGCAGCTTGCACAACGCGACGCGGCGCTTTTCACCGCCCGACAGCTTGCCGATCATGGCCTCCCACGGTGGCAGGCGCAGCGCGTCGGCAGCGATTTCCATCTGGTTCCCCGTGTCGGAGCCGGCCGTGGCGATGATCGCTTCGAGCCGTGCCTGTTCCTCGGCCAGCTTGTCGAAATCGGCCTCCGGCTCGGCGTAGGCGGCATAGACCTGTTCCAGCTTGGCCTGTGCCTCCATCACTTCGCCCATGCCGCTTTCGACTTCCTGGCGCACCGTTTTTTCGGCATCGAGTTGCGGTTCCTGCGGTAGATAGCCGATCTTGACGCCGGCGAGGTGCTGCACTTCGCCGTCGTACTCCTTGTCCTCGTTGGCCATGATGCGCAGGACGGTCGATTTGCCCGAGCCGTTGAGGCCGAGCAGGCCGATCTTGGCGCCAGGGAAGAAAGAGAGGGAAATATCCTTGATGATTTGCCGCTTGGGCGGGACGATTTTGCTCACACGGAGCATCGACATTACGTATTGGGCCATTTTTCGGATTTTGAAACGGATGTTGATCTGAATGATGCGACGATTCGCGCAAACGCTGCGCGGCAAGCGCCGGAGTTTACCCGAGAAAGCGTGCTTTGCGCCGGCGCGTTTGGCGTTTTCCGGACTCAGCTGGCTTCGACGCTGCCTTCGTCCTGTTCCGGGCAGACGCGGTTGCGTCCATTGTTCTTTGCCTGGTAGAGCAGGGTGTCGGTGCGTGCGATGAGGCTGTCGCAGGTCTCGTTCTCGCGGTAGGTGCTGGCTCCGGCACTGATGGTCACGGAAATTTTTTCGTCATTGAGCGAATAAGTCTGTTTTTCAATGGCCTGGCGCAGCGATTCGGCCACCTGCGTTGCTGCGCCGAGTTCGGTTTGCGGCAGGATGATGAGGAATTCCTCACCGCCCCAGCGGCAGGCGATGTCCGAGGCGCGCAGATTTTCCTTCAGCGTCGCGGCGACGCCGCGTAAAACTTCGTCGCCGGCCAGATGGCCGCGGCGGTCGTTGAGTCTCTTGAAATGGTCGATGTCGAGCATGATCGCCGACATCACCCGGTGGTGACGCGAGGCCTCGCGGGTTTGCTGCTCGAGCAGGATGTCCAGGGCATGGCGGTTGGCGAGGCCGGTCAGGCTGTCGGTCGTCGCCATGGCTTCCAGGCGTTGCTGATAGTGGCGAATGGTCAGATGGACGATAAGCAGGACGATGCCGGTGATCATCAGGCAGAGCAACAGGTTCAGGTAGAGCGTCTTCTGGATGGGGCCGAGCGCCAGGTCTTCCTGCTTGATGACGAAAAGATACCACTTGAGTTCCGGGATGTAGCGCACATTGACGAAGTTCCGGTGACCGTCGCCATCGTATTCGAAGGAGCCGCTGCCTGCTTTCAGGATCGCGTCGGCTTGTGCACCGAGTCCGTCGATGGCGTGGATGTTGGCGGCGGGGCGATGCAGTGTCTGGGTTGCCTGCGCCGATTTTTTCCCGGAAAGGGTGATTTTTCCCTGTGCATCGACGAGATACACGGTGCGGCCGTAACGTTGCTGGTAGTCGTCGATCAGGCGGTTGACGGTGTCGACGGTCAGCCCGACGCCGGTAGCGCCGATAAACTGGTGCCGGTAATCAAAAACCCGGTAGTTGATGAAGATGGTCAGGGTGTCCTGATTGGCCATGTCGGGATCGACGTTGATCTCGTAGGGTTCGTCCATGTCGCGCACGCGGAAGTACCAGGTGTCGCGCTCCGTCCCGTCCTCGACCTGCTTCAGGATGCCGTGGATCGAATAGTAGGTGTGGCTGTTCTCGGAGACGAAGAAGTTCGATACGGTGCCGTAATGCGACTTGATTTCGTTGAGGTAACGCGTCATCTGATCGATCTGGCGTTCGCCGTCGAGTACCCAGTCGCGCAGGAAGGTGTCGCGCGCCATCATCGACGAAATGAGGATCGGGCGGATGAGATCCTTTTGTATTTCGGAGTAGATGGTGTCGGAAGTGAGTGGCAATTCGGTGAGAACGATGGTTTCGCGCAGGGCGTTGCGCGAGACGTAATAGCTGATCAGGCTGGTCGCTAGGAATCCGGCGGCGAGCAGAAAGCACAGGATGGTGAATAGTTTCCTTTTGTCGTTGCGGTGGATGGTTCTCATGTTTTTGCCAGTGGCGGAAGACGCTTCTCAGGAACGGATGGTTTCGTCGACCGTGATGTCGACCATCAGGTCGTTCGAGAGCCGTTCGAGGTCGGCAGTCAGTGCGCCAGCGTCGAGGGTTGGCGCAGCGGTCAGTTCGGCGCAGGCGTGAAAGAGCGTTTCGGCCGACATCGGTGCGCTGTCCGTATGCGTATTGAGCGCTTCGACGTTGATGGCGTGGCGTGCCAGAACCTGCGAGACTTCGCGTACGATGCCGATGCGGTCGTGCCCGACCAGGGAGAGTTTGAGACGCCGCCCGCCGGGTGTGGGCCGGGAGCTTCCCGTCGCAGCGCTGTCTTCGGCCATGATGCGTAACCCCGGCAGCGCGTAAAGCGCCGATTTGAGCGCTGCGCTGTGTTCGGCGGCGATGTCGAGGCAGACGATCCCGGCAAACTTGCCGGCCAGGTGCGACATCGATGACTCGAGCCAGTTGCCCTGGTGCTGGCTGATGGTCGACGCCAGCTGTTCGACCAGACCGGGGCGGTCTTCGCCGATGACGGTCAGGACAAGGGTGGCGGTGCGTGCGTCCATGCGAAGGCTCCAGAAGATGAGTTGCGGCATTGTATAACACCGAATGCGGCGTTTGCTCGGCCGGGGGGGGGCGATTTCCCCCTGCCGTTCAGGGGGCGACGAGTGCTTTCAGGCGGGCGCAGAGTTCCTGCAAATGCTCGCGGGTGGCCGCGAAATGGCGTTCGATGTCGTCTTTCTGTCCGGTGTAGCAAGCCTGTTCAAGGGCTTCGGCCATGTCACCAAGCCGTCCGGCGCCAATCATCCGGGCGGCACTTTTGAGCGTATGGGCTAGGCGGGCAGCGGTTTTCTCTTCCCCTGTGGCCAGTGCTTCACTGAATCCGGGCGAGAATTCGCGGCCGTGCGTGGCGAGGAACATTTGCAGTAGCTGGTGGTACAGGGCGGGTTTGCCGTTGGCCTGGCGCAGGCCGGTGCGGGTATCCATGTCGTTCAGTGTGGACAGTGCGGCGAGCAGATCGGCCGGGGGCGGCGAAGAGGTTGTTGTCGGCATGGGAATGGGTCAGTCAGACGGCGTTGCGCTCACAGGCCGCAGGGTCAGGATGATCTGTCCGGATTCTAGCGTATCGTCTGCGGCAACAAACAGCTCGATAATCCGGCCGCTCGCCGGCGAGGGAATGTCGAGGGTCAGTTTGCCCGTGTCCACGACAATAAGCGTGGTGTCGCGTTCGACGTACTCGCCATGTCGCACCAGAATTTCGGCGACACGGATCGCTGAGGTGGCGCATTGGCCGCAGGATTGCCAGCATTCGGGCGTGTCGGGCATACGCACGTGGAGGTTTGCTTCCATGAAAGCTTGCGCCTAGATGATCGGATACTTCATCCTAGCCGATAATTCGCCATGGGAGAGGCTGGCCCTTGCCTTCCTGCCACCCGGAGGCAGTGACAGGAAGGCATTGGTTACGGCTGCGTGACAGGCGGGCAGGCACAGAACAGGTTGCGATCTCCGTACACGTCGTCGATGCGATTGAC
Source organism: uncultured Propionivibrio sp. (assembly GCA_964440925.1). Classification (GTDB taxonomy): domain Bacteria; phylum Pseudomonadota; class Gammaproteobacteria; order Burkholderiales; family Rhodocyclaceae; genus Propionivibrio. The sequence goes on from CAYTWY010000003.1 coordinate 9,290, forward strand.
GCTCGGCCAGAACTTGTTGGCAGCGACCCAGTTCAGCGGGAATACAGCTTCCTCGCGGGTGTATGGGCGATTCCAGCCAGCGTCGACGACGTCGGCCTGGGTGTGTGGAGCGTTCTTGAGCGGGTTGTTGTCGGCAGGCCAGTGTCCTTGCTCGATCTTGCGGATTTCCTCACGGATGGCGGTCATCGCGGCAATGAAGCGATCCAGTTCGGCTTTCGATTCCGATTCGGTCGGTTCGACCATGATCGTCCCGGCCACCGGGAAACTGACCGTCGGGGCGTGGAAGCCATAGTCCATCAGGCGTTTGGCGATGTCGATTTCGGCGATGCCAGTGGCCGCCTTGATCGCGCGGATATCGAGGATGCATTCATGCGCGACGCGACCATTCTTTCCGGTATAGAGCACCGGATAGTGTGCATTGAGACGGGCGGCAACGTAATTGGCATTGAGGATGGCGACTTCGGTGGCGCGTTTCAGCCCTTTGCCGCCGAGCATGGCAATGTACATCCAGGAAATCGGCAGAATCGACGCGGAACCCCACGGTGCCGCCGAAACGGCGCTTTGACCGGCATGTGGCCCATCAATTGGTTGCACGACGTGGTTCGCCATGAAGGGCGCCAGGTGCGACTTCAGTCCGATCGGGCCCATGCCCGGTCCGCCGCCGCCATGCGGGATGGCGAAGGTCTTGTGCAGGTTCATGTGGCTGACGTCAGCGCCGATGAAACCGGGCGAGGTGAGCCCGACCTGGGCGTTGAGGTTGGCACCGTCCATGTAGACCTGGCCGCCGTGGCTGTGGATCAGCGCACAGATATCGCGGATCGATTCTTCGAAGACGCCGTGCGTCGACGGGTAGGTGATCATCAGGCAGGCAAGGCGTGCCGAGTATTGTTCCGCCTTGGCCTTGAGGTCGTCGATGTCGACGTTGCCGCGTTCATCGCAATTGACGACGACGATTTCCAGACCGCACATTTGCGCCGATGCCGGGTTGGTGCCGTGCGCTGACTTCGGAATCAGGCAGATCGTGCGGTGACTCTCACCCCGGCTGGCGTGATAGCGGGTGATGGCGACGATACCCGCGTATTCACCTTGTGCCCCGGAATTCGACTGCATGCTGATGGCGTCGAAACCGGTAATGACCTTGAGCCAGTTTTCCAGCCCGCCGATCATTTCCATATAGCCTTGCGCCTGATCAATGGGGGCAAAGGGATGGATGTCAGCGAATTCCGGCCAGGAAATCGGGATCATTTCGCTGGTGGCGTTGAGTTTCATGGTGCACGAGCCGAGCGAGATCATCGAGTGGTCGAGCGCCAGATCCTTGTTTTGCAGGCGCTTGAGATAGCGCAGCATTTCGTGTTCGGTGTGATAGCGGTTGAACACCGGGTGCGCAAGGATGGCATCAGTGCGGCGCAGGGCTTCGGGAAGGAAAGGATCATTCTGCTGGAGCCGGGTGTCCAGCGCGATCGGATCGACCGTTTGGCCGACGATCAGCCGGAGCAGCGTGGCCACGTCCTCACGCGAGGTTTTCTCGTTGAGAGCGATGCCGAGCACCTCCTGGCTGACTTGGCGGAGGTTGAAACCAGCCTCCAGTGCGGCGTGATAAACAGCGCCAGCGCGCGCTCCGAGGTCGACCTGCAGGGTGTCGAAGAAGGGTTTGCTGCTTGGCGCAATGTCGGCGTTGCGGAGACCTTCGGCGAGAATGGCGGTCAGGCGATGGATGCGTTCAGCAATGGTGCGCAGGCCTTGCGGGCCGTGATACACCGCGTACATGCCGGCCATGTTGGCAAGCAGTACCTGCGAGGTGCAGATGTTGGAGTTGGCTTTTTCGCGGCGGATGTGTTGCTCGCGGGTTTGCAGCGCCATACGCAGCGCCTTGTTGCCACGGGCGTCGACCGAGACGCCGATGATGCGTCCGGCCACCGAACGCTTGTGTTCGTCACGGGTGGCGAAAAACGCCGCATGCGGGCCGCCGAAACCCATCGGGATGCCAAAGCGCTGCGAGGAGCCGAGCGCGATGTCGGCACCCATGTCGCCCGGTGACTTGAGCAGGACCAGCGCCATCAGGTCGGCGGCGACGGCGGTGATGCCGCCACGCGCCTTGACGGCGGCGATGGGGGCCGTGAGGTCGGTGATTTCGCCGCGTTCGTTCGGGTACTGGAAGAGTGCGCCAAAAATTTCGTGTTGCGCGGCTTCGTCCGGCGTGCCGAAAACCAGCTCGAAACCGAAGAATCCGGCGCGCGTTTTCAGCACATCGATGGTCTGCGGGAAGCAGCCTGAATCAACGAAGAACATACTGGATTTCGACTTGCTGATGCGGCGTGCCATGGTCATTGCCTCTGCCGCTGCGGTGGCTTCGTCGAGCAGCGAGGCATTGGCCAGTTCCAGACCGGTCAGATCAATCACCATCTGCTGGTAATTGAGTAGTGCCTCAAGGCGACCCTGGGCGATTTCCGCCTGATACGGCGTGTAGGCGGTGTACCAGCCCGGATTTTCCAGCACGTTGCGCAGAATGACTTTTGGCGTCAGCGTATCCGCATAGCCCATGCCGATCAGTGATTTGCTGAGTTTGTTCTTGTTGGCCATGGTTTTGAGTGTGGACAGGGCTTCCGCTTCCGGGCGGGCGTCGGCGAGGGCCAGTGGCGCAGGCAGGCGGATGGCCGACGGTACGGTCTGCTCGATCAAGGCATCAAGGCTGGCGGCGCCAATGGCCGACAGCATGGCTGTCATGTCTTCCGGCGAGAGGCCGATGTGGCGGGCGATGAACTCGTCGCGTTGTTCGAGGGCGCTGAGGGATAAAGTCTGGGGCATGGTGTGATCCAGCAGGTAAAATCAGTATTGCGCGAGGGGATGGTCTGGAAGGCGCGTATTCATTTAATCTCCGAGCGTTTGTGTCGGAGATCGGCATGAACACTGCCTTCCAGGTCAGGCTGTCTGGTAATTATTCTTCGGCGCAGGCGCTATAGGCGGCGGCGTCCAGCAGCGCGGCGAGATCGCCCGCGTTGGCTGGCTGCAGCTTGAATAGCCAGGCCGCGTAGGCGTCCTGATTGACCGATTCGGGGGCGTCGACGACGGCGTCATTGACCGCCGTAACGGTGCCGGCGATCGGTGCATAGACGTCGGAAGCGGCTTTCACCGATTCGACGACCGCAGCTTCCTGTTCGGCGGCCAGCGCTTTACCCACTTCCGGCAGTTCGACGAATACGAGGTCGCCAAGCAATTCCTGGGCGTGATCGGTAATTCCGACGGTGATCGTGCCATCAGCTTCGGCGCGAACCCATTCGTGGCTCTTGGTGTATTTGAGGTTGGCAGGGACGTTCATGGTGACTCCTGTAATAAATGGGAAGGGCTTTTAACCACAACGAACACAACTAACACAACGGGCGCAACGAGAAACAGAACAAAAAAGCATCTTATGGCCTTTCGTTGTGATCGTTGTGCCCGTTACGGTTAATGACGTTTCTATATCATCGCCTTGCCGTTACGGGCAAAGCAGGGTTTGACGACCTTGGCGGCGAGTTGCTTGTCGCGGATTTCGACCGTGACCGTATCGCCGATGGCGACGCCGAGCGGCAGGCGGGCCAGAGCGATCGACTGCTGTAGCGTCGGCGAGAAGGTGCCACTGGTGATCTCGCCGTCGCCTTGGGCAGTGATGACTTTCTGGTGCGCACGCAGAACGCCTTTGTCGAGCAGAAGCAGGCCGAGAAACTGTTTTTGCTGGGCGTGCGTCTGCAGTGCGGTTTTGCCGACAAAATCGCGTTCGGAAACGAGATCGACCGTCCACGCCAGCCCGGCATCCAGCGGCGAAACGGTTTCATCCATGTCCTGACCGTAGAGATTCATTCCGGCCTCCAGACGCAGCGTATCGCGCGCGCCCAGACCGATCGGCTTGACTCCGGCATCGGCGAGCGCTTGCCAGAGCGCTTCCGCCTTACCGGCCGGCAGGGTGATTTCAAACCCGTCCTCGCCGGTATAGCCCGTGCTGGCGACGAAATAATCACCGACCTGAACCGAGAAAAACGGCTTGAGTTCTTTACTCGGGGCCTGGGTTTCCGGCAGAACCTGCCAGACTTTACTTCTGGCGTTCGGCCCCTGCACGGCAATGATGGCCAGATCACGGCGCGCCACGACGCGTGCGTCAAGTTGCCATTCAGCCAGACGCGCGGCCATCCAGGCCAGGTCTTTTTCTGCCGTGCCTGCGTTGATGACCATGCGGTACTGGCCGTCGCTGATGAAATAGACGATCAGATCATCGACCACGCCGCCCGCTGTATTGAGCATGGCGCTGTAGAGGGCCTTGCCGGGTTGCTGGAGCTTGTCGACGTTGTTGGCAATCAGACGGCGCAGGAAGGTTTTGGCTTCGGCTCCGGCAATATCGACGGCACACATGTGCGAAACGTCGAACATGCCGCAGTCGCGGCGTACGGCATGGTGTTCCTCGATCTGCGAGCCGTAGTGGAGCGGCATGTCCCAGCCGCCAAAATCGACCATTTTGGCGGCGAACCGGCGATGAGCCTCGTTCAGGACAGTTTTCTGTGTCATATCGATCCTTGTAGGAAGACGTTTTTCAGAAACAAAAAAAGGGCGAACTCGGTACGAGTTCACCCCCCTGTCCTTGATACCTGAGAGATTATCGTGGCGGATTTCTTTCCCTCCACGTTGCCCCATCGGTGGGCGCCTGAGAATCGACACCGCTCTCCAGAGTTCAGTTCACAAACGGTCCTTTTGCCTGAGCGTTTCCGGGTGGATTGCGCCTTCGGCGACGGGTCTGATGCCGGCGCGCCTCAGCGCCCCCCGTTCTCTCCCGTTTGCGGGGCGAACTATAACGGATGGCTTGAATGGCCGCAAGTGTGGCTGCCGTGGTGTATGGCGTGAACGCCGGGTGAAACCGGCGCCGGTCTTGTGGCGAATCTCACCGATGCGTTGCGCTTAACGCGCGCCGCCGTAGGTACGACGGTTACCGCTTTGCGACTCCGGACGGGCGCTGCGCGGGCGTTCGCGCTGGGTGCTGGCAGGTGCCGCACCGTGCTTTGGCGCCGGTTTGTGTTCGCTGCGTTTTTCCGCATGGGCCGAGGGTTTTCCGTGGGCCGGGAAATGACCCGCTTTGCGTCCCGGGCGATTACCCGGTTTGCTGCCAGGACGTGCCTTCGCCGGCGCTGCGCGGCGGGTCGGTTCGTGTCCGGGGACGATCTCGACCGGGATTTCCTGCCGTGTGAAGCGTTCGATCTTGCGTACGTTGAAGTGTTCGCCGTGATTGACGAGCGAGACGGCAAGTCCCTGGCGTCCGGCGCGTCCGGTGCGGCCGATGCGATGCACGTAATCTTCGGCGAACTTGGGCAGGTCGTAGTTGAAGACGTGCGTGATGGTCGGCACATCGATACCGCGCGCGGCGACGTCGGTAGCGACGAGAAAACGGATGTGGCCGCGGCGCAGGGCGTTGAGTGTACGGTTGCGTGCGCCCTGGTGCATGTCGCCGTGCAGTGCGGCGGCGTTGAATCCGGCGATGTTCAAGCGGTCGGAGATGGTGTCGGCGTCGCGCTTGGTGGCGGTGAAGATCACCGCCTGGTTGATATTTACGTCACGCAACAGGTGGTCGAGCAGACGGTTTTTGTGCGCCAGGTCGTCAACGAAGTGCAGGCGTTGTTCGATGTTTTCATGCTTGGCGTGCGCGGCATCGACCTGGATGGTCAGCGCGTCGTGCGTGATGCGGCGCGCCATCTGGCCGACCGTGCCGTCGAGCGTGGCCGAAAACAGCAGGGTCTGGCGCGACGTCGGGGTGGCGGCGACGATTTTCTCGATGTCTTCGATGAATCCCATGTCCAGCATGCGGTCGGCTTCGTCAAGGACGAGAACCTGGAGCTGCGAGCAATCAATCTTGCCTGATTCCATGTGGTCGATCAGGCGTCCGGGCGTGGCGACGATGATGGCCGGGTTGCGCGCCAGAAGTTCCATCTGCTTGGGGTAGGGCATGCCGCCGAGAATGGCTACGGCTTTCAGATGGCGCAGTTCGCCGGCGTATTTGTCGGTGGCGGTTGTTACCTGCAGCGCCAGTTCGCGGGTCGGCGCCAGTACCAGCATTTTCGGCTGTGCCGGCTGGAAGCGGGTACGAGTGTTGCCGCGTGCGCGTGCCGACTGGCGCTCCTGATTCGATGTGCGGCGAGCTGCCGGGGTAAAGGCCGGGTGCTCCTGCTGGGCGAAGCGATGCAGCGCTGGCAGCATGAAGGCGGCGGTTTTCCCCGAGCCGGTTTGCGAGGTGACGAGGAGGTCGTGTCCGGCGAGGGCTGACGGGATGGCTTGTGCCTGAACCGGGGTTGGTTCGGTGTAGCCGGAGAAAGCCAGCGCCTTAAGAATTGCTTCGTGAAGTCCGATTTCTGCAAACGTCATATATTACTTTCGTGGGTAATCGCGGGCAACGGCAAACCTGCCGTTGTGCGAGGGCAAAAAATGCGACGCTAACCAACGAAATAGTCGAGAGAGACTCTGCCAGAGGAAGAGAATTCGGTACTTTTCGGCACAAAAGCTTTGTGCCAGGGCGGTGCTCGGAACATCGGCACCAGGAGGCAGGGGGGCTTTGGAATGCGGCCAGGTTTGCGAAGCGCGTAATGGTCGGCAGGAGAAAAATCCTGTTCAACCAAGACGGTGATTATAACCAATAAAAACAGCGCTGTCGAGAACTCCGCCGCTGGTGGCGCGGATTGCCTGCCGACGCCGGCCTTAAGCGCGCGGCATGCGTGGCGAGAAGATTTCGGTGACGAGCAGCGTCTGCCGCCCCAGGCTGAAGCCCGAACGTCGCGCCGCCAGCGTGCGCGGCGAGGGCGCGGATATTTGCAGGGCGTCGAGCGCGGGGCGGAAAAG
>CAYTWY010000003.1:16238-42138 GCA_964440925.1 uncultured Propionivibrio sp.
GCTTCATCCGCTGTCGGCCATCCTTTCTCCTGGCGGAGCAGGTGTAAGGTGAATGTGCCGTGCACCTGCAGGCGTGCAGTCAGTGAGCCGCGGTCTTTCAGCCAGGCGGAGAAAGCGGCGTGGGATTCGTGGCGGGAGAGTTTTTTGCGCCATCTGCGGGCGCTGACCGATGGCATCGGGTATGGCGGGCGGTCTATTGCGGACGCGGCGATTTCTCGATGCCGTTGATGCGCAGACCGGTTTTTATGCCTCTGGCGGCAAACCAGCCGAGGTTCATCTCCAGGGCAAAACGTGCCGCTTGCACCGCGCAATGCGTATTTTCGGTCTGTGGCTGCATGTCTTCGATGTTGAGGATGTGTCCCTCATCGTCGAGAAAAGCGACGGAGAGCGGAATCAACGTGTTTTTCATCCACATGCAATGCCGATCGGCGGAGGCGAAGACGAAAAGCATGCCCTGGTTTCCGGGCAGACTGCGGCGTTGCATGAGTCCCTGCATGCGCGCGGGCTGGTCGGCGGCGATTTCGGCGACGATGCGGTGGATGCCGGCGCTCAGTTCGATGCGCGGCATCTGCGCCGAGGTGGGCATGGCAGAAAGAGCAAGAAGAAACAGGCAAAGGAACGACAGGCGACGATGCATGACGGACTCCGTGAAAGATTGGGTGCGGATGTAAGGCCTGAAGGCGTTATGTGTGGCGGCTCTTTTTGCGCTGGGAAGGCGCTTTCTTCTGTACCGGCACTTTGCGTTTCTCCCCGGCGGTGGATGTGCTTTTCGACTTGCTGCCGGAGGGGGCCTGGCGGGGCGAGGCTTTTGGCTTGGCGAGGTCGGCAACAAAAGTGACCGGAGCGTCTTCGTTTTCTGCCGCCTTGGGCAGGGCGTATGCCGGCAGGGCGGGAAGCATCAATGCTGCCGTAAAAATAAGGCGGGAGGCGAGAGGCTTTGGATTCATCATGATGAAGTATGTTTCCCGGGAATTTTTTCCGCTGCTGTTTATTCCCTCGAAAAATGTTGGCGGAAGCGGTGAGATTCGAACTCACGGAGGGTTTCACCCCTCGGTGCTTTTCAAGAGCACTGCCTTAAACCACTCGGCCACGCTTCCAATTCTGCCCGCCGCCCCTGGGGGTTGCGGAAATCATTTCCGCAAGTTGCGGAAACGATCAAGAAAAACACTTATAAATCAACGCGCCCGGAGGCGATGCAACTGCTTTCAATGCCGGTGCAATCGGCCACTCTGCACCCTCCGCGAAGGCTTTTCCCGTGCTCGGTGGCTTTGTTTGATATAACTCCCGGTGCGGAGATGAGGCGCGAATCTTAGCTCGAGCACGCTGACTGTGTCCAGCCTGGAGTGCCCCTGGCACTGCCTTGGTGCGCCGGTCTTGCAACTTATTTCCTCCTTGGTTAGTCTTATGAGCGTTGTGTGTTCAGTGTGTTCATTTCGGAGGATGTATCCATGCAGCCGCAATTTCAGATGACCGATCAGGCAACACGCGATTTCGCGGTGCAGCAGAACCGTGTTTTGCGCAATACCTACATGCTGCTTGCCTTGACCATGCTTCCGACCATCGCAGGCGCCTTGCTCGGCGTTCGTGCTGGGTTTTCCTTCCTGGCCGGCAGCCCGTTGATGTCCTTCCTGCTGTTTCTTGGGGTGGCCTTTGCTTTCATGTGGGGTATTGAACGGACCAAGAACAGCGGCTGGGGCGTTGCTCTGCTGCTCGGGTTCACTTTTTTCATGGGTCTGATGCTTTCGCGCATCCTGCAGGTGGCTCTGGGCTTTTCCAACGGCGCTTCGCTGATCGCGATGGCGGCAGGTGGCACCGGCGCAATTTTCTTCACCATGGCCGGTGTGGCGACCGTTACCAAAAAGGACTTCAGCGCGCTTGGCAAATTTCTGTTTGTCGGGATGATCCTTGCCCTGCTGGCGATGCTGGCAAATGCCTTTTTGCAGATTCCGGCGTTGTCTCTGACGATCTCTGTCGTTGCGGTGCTGATTTTCTCAGCCTACATCCTGTACGACATCAGTCGCATCGTGCAGGGCGGCGAGACGAACTACATTTCGGCGACACTGGCCGTTTATCTGGACATCTATAACGTTTTTGTCCATTTGCTCAATTTGCTGATGGCCTTTGGTGGTGATCGCGATTGAGGCGGGGAAAACGGTGAGCTGAAAAAGGGCGGCCATGGCCGCCCTTTTTTTAATGGCCGGGAAAAATCTCTCCCTGCATCATTCTTTGTCCCCGCCTTCCGGGCGTTTCGCCAAAACTTACTGCATGGCGCGGAAGATCCTTGCGCTCAAGCGTGGTGGCGATGTCGCGCAGGGCGAGCAACTGGCAGGAGGCGTCTTTCCAGCCACTGAGCAGTTGTTCGAAAACGGCGGCGAATGGCATTCCTTCGAGTTCTGCGCGCAAGGTGAAGACATGGTCGCCGGAGATGGCGCAGGAGAGTTGCAGGATGCGTTCCGTGGCCTGTTGTACGGAAAGGTCGGGTTCGAGCGCTAGGATTTCATCCAGCGTGGGCAGGGTGGTTGGCAATTGCGGGCAGTCGACGATTTCACCGTCGATAACCGGGATGAACGGGTGGCTTCCGCGACAGTCGCTGGCGTAAGCAAATCCCATCCGTTGGGTGAGGCGCAGGGCGTGCCGGTTCATGCACCATCCCGCAGCGGCGTGTACTTTTGCGGTGTCAGGGAAAAATTCCGCAAAGCGTGAATAGGCCTGTGCCATCTCGCTTTCGACCCAGGCGTTAGGCGCGGTGCTGATTTTTTCTTCCCATGCCCGGCGGTTCCAGGCGTGAATGCCGACCTCGAATCCGGCATCAGCTACCGAACGCAGGATTTCCTTACCACGCTTGCCGATGTTCGGTGCTGGGAGAAGGCGGCCGTAGAGTCGGGTGGACAGGTCATAGTAGCGTTTCAACGAAGTCGAACGATTTTCGCGTCCGCTTTGATCGGCACCGAGGGAGAAAAAGAACGAGGCCGATGCGCCTTGTCGCTGGAGGATGTCGACCAGGGTCGGGACGCCGGAAAGCGTTCCGCGGAGGGTGTCTACATCGATTTTGAGGGCAATGCGTTTGGTCAAGGAATAGGCTTTCTGTGTGATTGATTTAGGAGAAAAGTAGTGCCGCGGCGATTTTACGACCTTCGCTGAGCAAGAGGTTGTAGGTGCGACAAGCGGCCGGGATGTCCATGACCTCCAGGCTCTTGCGGGCCTCGATCAGCGGGCGTAGCAACTCAGGATGGGGGAAACGTTGTTGTTTGCCGGTGCCGAGCAGGATCACTTCGCTGTCGTCGAGCGTGGCGAGGGTTTCGAAGTCGGCAGTGGTCAGTGCGGTAAAAGTTGCCGGCGTCCATTCGATGATCAGGCGATCGGGCAACACGACGATGTTTTTGTCGTGGCGTTGCATGTTGATGCGGACATGGTCGTTGCCATAGCCGGTAAAGATATTCTGGGCACAGGCCCGGGCGGGTTGCCGTTGCATAAAATTGCGGTGTGCTGTGGGATAAAGTACGATTATATCTTTTCGAGCCTCCCGGTTTGAAGGCGTTGCCTGCAAGGCGGGCGTGGCGATGGCAGAGGCATCTGGACAGGTTGGCTTGGCGTACAAGCCGTAAGGGTCGAATATCATGAAACCGATACATAAATCACTCAAGCTGGCGAACGTCTGTTACGACATTCGTGGGCCTGTCCTGCAGCAAGCCAAGCAGATGGAGGATGAAGGGCAGAAAATCATCAAGCTGAACATCGGCAATCTGGCGTCTTTCGGATTCGATTCGCCGGAGGAAATTCAGCTCGACATGATTCGCAATTTGCCCAGTGCGGCAGGCTATTCGGATTCGAAGGGGATCTTCTCCGCGCGCAAGGCGGTGATGCACTATACCCAGCAAAAGCGCATCAAGGGCGTAACCCTCGAGGATATCTACATCGGCAACGGCGTATCCGAACTGATCGTCATGGCCATGAATGCGCTGCTCAATGCAGGCGATGAAGTGTTGGTTCCGGCTCCCGATTATCCCTTGTGGACGGCTGCGGTCAGTCTGTCGGGCGGAACGCCGCGTCATTATCTGTGCGATGAGAGCAACGAGTGGCTGCCTGATCTGGACGATATTCGCGCCAAGATCACGCCGAAAACCCGCGCCATCGTGGTGATCAATCCCAATAATCCGACCGGAGCGCTTTATCCGGAAAGCCTGCTCCTGGAAATCATCGCCGTGGCGCGCGAGCATGGCTTGATCATTTATGCCGACGAAGTCTATGACAAGGTCTTGTACGATGGGCGCACGCATACCGCCATGGCGTCCTTGTCCGAGGATGTTCTGACGGTAAGTTTCAACGGGTTGTCGAAGAATTACCGTTCGTGTGGCTATCGGGCCGGATGGATGGTGGTTTCCGGCGATTTGCGCGATGCTCGCGACTATATCGAAGGGCTAGACATGCTCGCTTCGATGCGCCTGTGTGCCAATGTTCCCGGACAATACGGCATTCAGACGGCGCTTGGTGGCTATCAGAGCATCGACGACCTGGTGGCGCCCTCCGGGCGTTTGTGCCGCCAGCGCAATCTGGCGCACGAACTGATTACGGCGATTCCCGGTGTCTCCTGCGTCAAGCCAAAAGCGGCGCTGTACATGTTTCCACGTCTTGATCCGAAGGTCTATCCGATCAAGAACGATCAGGAATTTATCGCCGAACTTTTGCGCGAGGAACGTGTCCTGATGGTACAGGGGACGGGATTCAACTGGCCGAATCCGGATCACTTCCGTCTGGTATTCCTGCCGCACGAGGACGATTTGCGCGAGGCTATCTCGCGCATTGCCCGCTTCCTTGGCAGTTACTGCAAGCGGCATGGTTTGTAATCGGCAGCGCTCCGGTTCCCCGGTGCAGCGGCTTTGACCGAGTGCGCATTGCGCCGGCGGCTGTCGGCAATCCACGGGTAAAAATCGGCGGTGTTTTTTCGGCGGGTGAGTTTGTCGTGGTTTTTTGAGGAAAGGACTGTTTCCTCATTTTTGTTTTAGGAAAAGTTGAAATGAAACCGATCAATGTGGGACTTCTTGGCATTGGTACCGTCGGGGGCGGAACCTATACGGTACTCAAGCGCAACGCCGAGGAAATTACTCGCCGTGCCGGGCGTCCGATCCGGATTACCGTGGTTGCCGACAAGAATGTTGAACTGGCCCGGCAAGTGACGAATGGCGAGTGCCGGGTGACTGACGACGGTTTTGCGGTGGTTTGCGATCCCGGGGTCGACATTGTCGTCGAACTGATTGGTGGCTATGGCGTGGCCAAGGATCTGGTGCTGAAGGCCATCGACAACGGCAAGCATGTAGTGACGGCGAACAAGGCGCTTCTTGCCAACCATGGCAACGAAATTTTCGCGGCGGCACAGAAGCGTGGCGTAACGGTCGCTTTCGAGGCCGCAGTGGCCGGCGGGATTCCGATCATCAAGGCCTTGCGCGAGGGGCTTACGGCGAACCGCATCGAGTGGGTGGCGGGGATCATCAATGGCACGACCAATTTCATCCTCTCCGAAATGCGCGACAAGGGCTTGTCCTTTGCGGCGGTGCTCAAGGAAGCGCAGCGGCTGGGATATGCCGAAGCCGATCCGACTTTCGATATCGAAGGCATTGACGCTGCACACAAGCTGACGATCATGAGCGCGATCGCCTTCGGCAATTCGATGCGCTTTGACAAGGCGTATGTCGAGGGAATCAGCCAGCTCGATGCCATGGATATCAAATACGCCGAGCAACTCGGATACCGGATCAAGTTGCTCGGAATCACCAAGCGCATGCCCGATGGCGTGGAGTTGCGCGTCCATCCGACGCTGATTCCGGAAAAGCGCCTGATCGCCAACGTCGAGGGCGCGATGAACGCCGTTCTGGTCAAGGGGGATGCGGTTGGGGCGACACTCTATTACGGCAAGGGTGCCGGCGCCGAGCCGACCGCTTCCGCCGTGATCGCCGATCTGGTCGATGTGACGCGCATGTATATGGCCGATCCGGAACACCGGGTTCCGCATCTGGCCTTCCAGCCCGATGCGATGGTCGATCTGCCGATCCTGCCCATATCTGAGGTGATCAGCAGCTACTACCTGCGCATGCGGGTCGAAGACAAGCCGGGGGTTCTTGCCGACATTACGCGTATTTTCGCCGATCATCAGATTTCCATTGATGCGATGATTCAACGCGAGCCGGGTGAGGGCGAAGAGCAGACCGATATCATTCTGCTGACGCATCATACGCGCGAGAAAAATATCGATGCGGCAATCCTCAAGATCGAGGGGCTGGCCGTAGTCAAAGGGAAAATCACGCGCCTGCGTCTGGAAGAATTGCTGTAAGTTTGCCGTATCTTGGGCGCGCTCCCCGCCGTGGGGCGGAGCCGCGTTCAAGATGGAGGCTTTGGCGCTAGCGACAGCGCATGTAATGCGCAGCAATAATCCTTCCCCAGCCAGGCCTTTCCCCTTGCCCGTCTTCGCGCCGGCTGGCATCAGGGAAAACGTTTCTCCAAGCTTACGATGGCTTTTGTGCAGTTTGTCCAGAAACACATGAAATCGTTTTCCTAGAGTTTGCCAAAAGCCGATTACACTCTATCCGGTTGCCTCGTGGTATCGGTTTCGGCATGGTAAACTGCGCGTCCGCGGGCTCTTGCCGCAAGTTTCTTTCATCCGGTCATCACAGCATGCGCTATATATCCACTCGTGACGATTCTCCGAGTCCGTCGAAGAAGACTTTTACTGAAATCCTGTTAGGCGGGCTTGCTCCTGATGGAGGGCTTTATCTTCCGGAGAGCTATCCGCAGATATCGTCCGCCGAACTCGACCAGTGGCGCGGCTTGCCTTACGCCGAGTTGGCCTTTGCCGTGCTTTCAAAGTTTATCGACGATATTCCTCCGGCCGATCTGAAGCGTCTGGTTGATAAAACGTATACAGCCGGGGCGTTCTGCAATGGTCGAGAAGCCGACCAGGCCAGCGAAATCACCCCGATACGCTGGCTTGAACCGGACTTCGGCATCCTCGAACTTTCCAATGGCCCGACTCTGGCATTCAAGGACATGGCCATGCAGTTGCTCGGCAACCTGTTCGAATACGTGCTGGCGCAGAAGGGCGACGAAATCAATATTCTCGGGGCGACCTCCGGTGATACGGGCTCGGCGGCCGAATACGCCATGCGCGGAAAACGCGGGATTCGCGTGTTCATGCTTTCTCCGCACGGGAAAATGAGCGCTTTCCAGCGCGCCCAGATGTATTCGCTGCAAGACGCCAATATTTTCAATATCGCTGTGCGCGGCATGTTCGACGATGCGCAGGATATCGTCAAAGCGGTTTCCAATGACCATGCCTTCAAGGAAAGATACAGAATAGGCGCCGTTAATTCGATCAACTGGGCGCGTGTTGCCGCGCAAATTGTCTATTACTTCAAGGCCTATCTGGCGGTCACGCGCTCCAGCGAGCAGCAGGTTGCCTTTGCCGTGCCTTCCGGCAATTTTGGCAACATCTGCGCCGGCCATATCGCACGCATGATGGGCTTGCCGATCGCTCGTCTGGTTATGGCTACCAACGAAAACGATGTGCTCGACGAGTTCTTTCGTACCGGCATCTACCGTCCGCGTGCGACGGCGGAAACGATGGTGACGTCCAGTCCGTCGATGGATATCTCGAAGGCATCGAATTTCGAACGTTTCGTTTTCGACCTCGTCGGGCGTGATCCGGCCGTAATTCGTCATCTATGGGAAAAAGTCGATGCCGGGAGGGGCTTCGACCTTTCTGCAGCCCCTTGCTTCGCGCATTTGTCGCAATTCGGGTTCGTTTCCGGGCAGAGTTGTCATGCGGATCGTCTGGCGACGATTCGTGCAGTCTACGCGAAGTATGGCCTCATGGTCGATACGCATACGGCCGATGGGCTCAAGGTGGGGCAGGAAAATCGGATCGCGGATTGTCCGATGCTTGTTCTCGAAACGGCGCAGCCCGCCAAATTTGCGGAAACCATCGTCGAAGCTCTTGGGATTCAGCCTGATTGTCCTTCGGCTTTGCGCGGCCTAGAGAGTCTGCCGCAGCGTGTCGAAGTGATGGATGCCGATGTGGAGGCCGTGAAACAGTTTGTCGTCTGCCAGATGGGCGTCTGAAGACTGACGGGAGTGCCGGAAAAAGGGTGGTAGGAGGGAAGGGGGGGCTTCCCACCTGTCTTCTTCAGAGATAGACCACCACAGGAAATACCGCGGCAGCAAGGACGAGAACCAGCCATTCAAGATTGCGGCGTGCCAAGGCACCGGTGAAATGCATGACCAGCACGGCAATGGCGACCAGATAAAACAGTGCGAAAAGCATTACGTCCCCCTTTCTGGTGAAGATCGGTCGAAAACGATAGCTTCCTTCTGTTTTTCCGTTCCATTATAGCGGTGCCGGCCACCGACACCGAAAAAATTATGGTTGCCGGAATGCGTCGTTCATTGAAAACGCATCGAGAGATCGAGGGCGCGGACGTCTTTTGTCAGTGCGCCAATGGATATCCGATCGACACCGGTTTCGGCAATGCCGCGCACAGTCTCGAGACTGACGTTTCCCGAAGCTTCGAGAATCGCCCGTCCGGCGCTTATTTCTACCGCCTGGCGCATCTGTTCGTTGCTCATGTTGTCGAGCAGGATCATGCGCGCTCCGGCATCGAGCGCCTGCTGCAATTCGGCGAAGGTTTCAATTTCGATCTGTATGAATTTGCATTGGCCTTCGGTCGCCTGAGCCACCTGTTTTGCCGCCGCCATTGCTGCGGCAATGCTGCCGGCCGCGTGAATGTGGTTTTCCTTGATCAGTATCGCGTCATACAATCCGAGCCGGTGATTTCCGCCGCCGCCGCACTGGACGGCGAACTTTTGCGCCAGACGCAGGCCGGGCAGCGTTTTTCGCGTGTCCACAATCATTGCCTTGGTGCAGGCAACTGCGTCGGCATACTGTCTGGCCTTGCTGGCAACCCCGGAGAGCAGTTGGAGAAAATTTAGCGCGGTACGTTCGCCGGTGAGCAGTGCGCGGGCAGATCCCTCGATTTCGCATAACAACTGGTTCGCGACGATACGCTCTCCGTCGCGGGCTTGCCAATGAATTTTGATCGCCGGGTTGAGCTTGGCAAAGCAGTGCGAGAACCATGCCGTGCCGCATAACACGGCATTTTCGCGCGCAATGACTGTGGCCCGGGCAGAAATTCCGGCCGGAACGAGCTGTGCTGTCAGGTCGCCCCGACCGACATCTTCGGACAGGGCGGCGGAGACGTTGCGTTCGATTTCTTCGGCCAAGAGCGGCGTGGAGGGGGCTCTGTCGGTAGTATCCATGGTAAATCCTGAAAACTTGGGAATGAAGGCGCGAATTTTATAGCATGATGCGGTCGAGTTGATGGCCATTCCAGCACAGAACTTCGCCACGCTCTTCATGCCAGTCGGAAAGCACCCAACGTTCGATACAGAGGCCATCCAGGTGATGGAAGTGTCTGGCAGGGCGGTGCGTATGTCCGTGAATAAATGTGGCATGACCGTTTTCGCGGAGAAAATCTTCAATTACGGCAGGATTGAGATCCATGACATATTTGTCGCGCTGCATCTTTTCTCGTTTTGCCTCTTCGCTGCGCCGTCGCAGGTCGGCGGCAATGGCTTTGCGCTCGGTCAGGGGTTTGGCGAGAAATGATGCCTGCCATTCGGTGGTCCGGATCTGGTGCCGGAAGCGCTGGTAATCGCTATCGTCGGTACATAGCGCGTCGCCGTGAGCGAGGACAAAGCGGGTGTCGTCGAGGGAAATTCGATGTGCGTCAGGCAGAATTTCCGCTGCGCAGCGTGTCGCAAAGTCCTCGCCGAGCAGGAAATCGCGATTGCCTCGCATGATCGAGAGGCGTGTTCCCGCTGTGCTCAGTTCGCGCAAGGCGGTAACGATTTCCCCCGGATAGGCATCCTCCGGATCGTCGATGCAATCGTCCCCCGGCCAGGCTTCGAAGAGGTCGCCGAGAATGTACAGATGCCGGGAGCTACGCGCGAAGCCAGCGAGATAGGCCAGGAAAATTCGGGTGACGCCCGGAGCTTGCGGCGAAAGATGCAGATCCGAAATGAAATGGATCACGTGCGGTGGCGTTCCGGTCAGCAGATCTCGGCGCGTTCGATAACGACGTCGTCTTTCGGCACATCCTGGTGGAAGCCACGATTGCCCGTGGCGACGCCCTTGATTTGGTCGACAACCTCGGTTCCGGCAACGACCTTTCCGAATACGCAGTATCCCCAGCCGTTGCCATTGGGGGTCTTGAAATCGAGAAAGTCGTTGTCGGTGACGTTGATGAAGAATTGGGCTGTGGCAGAGTGGGGGTCGGCCGTCCTTGCCATGGCAATGGTGTAGCAGCAATTCTTCAACCCATTGTCCGCTTCGTTTTTGATCGGAGCATTGCAGGGTTTTTGTTTCATTCCTGGCTCGAAGCCGCCGCCCTGAATCATGAATCCCGGGATTACACGGTGGAAGACGGTATTGTCGTAATGCCCTGCCTTGGCATAGGCCAGAAAGTTTTTCGTCGTTTCGGGCGCCTTAGCTTCGTCGAGTTCGAGGGAAATGACGCCAAAGTTGGTATGCAGCTTGATCATGGAAGTTCCTTAGTTCTTTGCGGGGAGAATCTGAATCGACTGGATAATGACCGGTTCGCGTGGTACGTCTTGGTGCGGCCCGTGATTTCCGGTTGGGGACTGGGCGATCCGGTCCACTATGTCCATGCCACGGACAACTTTACCGAATACGGTATAGCCCCATCCGTCCGGGGATGGATAATCGAGTCCGGAGTTGTCCTTGTGGTTGATGAAGAACTGTGATGTGGCCGAGTGCGGATCACCTGTGCGCGCCATGGCAATGGTGCCACGCAAATTCTTCAAACCGTTCCGGCCTTCGCTGGGGATCGGTTTGCCGGCAGGTTTTTCCGCCATGTCCTTGGTGAATCCCCCGCCCTGGATCATGAAGCCGTTGATGACGCGGTGAAAGATCGTTCCGGTGTAGAAATTCTCCTCCACATATTGGAGAAAATTATGCACGGTACGCGGGGCTTTTCCGGCATTGAGATCGATGATGATCATGCCCTGGCTGGTTTTTATCTCGACCGTTGGCGAGGCGTGTACGCCGGCTCCGAAAAGTAATCCCGCCGCTAGAAGGAAAAGCTTTGCCAGCAAGGTGCGCATCAGGCGGCCCCTTCAAAGATGATTTTCCATTGGCCGTCTTCGCGTATCCAATACTGTATTTTTTTCATCTGGTTGTTCAGGTTGTTGCTCTGGTAATCCTGTTCAAAGGTTACGATGACCAGTTCTTCCTTGCCCGGATTGCGGAACATCGACATGTTGTTCAACTTGACCTTGATCCATTCCTTGCCGACACTGACTTTGCGTTTTTGTTCGGCAAACTGGTTCAAGGTCATGTTGTTGGCCTGGAATTTCCGTGCGTAGTTCTTCAGGTAACGGTCGACGTCTCTACTTTCCCAGTCGCGTCGCCATTCGTCGATTCGCTTGTTGAGTGCGTTACGTTCGGACTGCCAGTCGTCGATGGAGAGCCATTCGATGGAATTGCTGATGATGACCGGAGTGAGTCCAATCTGCACGTTTTTGGCCAAGGCATTGAGATCGGTGTTGGACAGCACGACACAACCATCGGAAGCCTTGGGCGGTCGGGAAAAGGTGTCGGACGGCGTTCCGTGTAGCCAGATACCGTGTCCGTTACGACCTTGCCGTTTGTCCCATTCGTTCGGGTAGTTGATCGGGAAGGCGCCGGATCCGTAGAAATCGCCTATTTTCTCTGGCGGCAGGCTGGAGGTAACGTGATAGACGCCGGTCGGCGTCCTTTTGTCGCCTTCCTGTTTCTTGTCGGCGCCCAGTTTGCCGTGCGAAACGTAGTAGTCGGCAATAAAGCGCGGGCGGCCATTGTCGTTTTGATAGAGATAAAGGCGTGCTTTTTGCGTGTCGACGACAATTGCGTGTTTCTGGTCGGATCGCATCTGCAACAGGTAACGCGGCACGTAATGCGCCATGGCTGGCCGATTGCGATAAGCTTTCAGGCGGGCAAAGGCCTCCTCGCGCAGGTCGATCAGCTTGTCTGCGGGCGCATTTTTGACATTGCCGAAAGTAGACAAGGGCATGCTGCGGGCAAGAAGGAGATCGCCCTTGACGAGGTGCGCCAAGCGGAAATTCGGGTGTTGTCTGAGTAGTGCCTCGGTTTTTTCGAACGCGGCGTCGAGACGGTTGCCTTCGATTTCATCGAAGATTCTCAAGAGCTGGGCTTCAGGACCGGAATCCGAAAAAGTGACGGGAGGCGTCGGACGGTTGATTGCGCCAATGGCGACGAACGAACCGGCCACTCCCAAGGCAATCAGCGCGGAAACAATGAGAATACGCCGCATCAGCCGACACGTTCTTGCTGAATTAGCCATTTGTTGCCGGTTTTGACGAGAACCATGGTTTTTGTGGCCGAGGTTTTGAGCGTGGCCGAGGTGTAATTCTGGCGGAATTTGACACTTGCCTTGTTGCCATCAATCTTGATCTGCAGGTTGTCGACGCCGACCATTATTTTCCCGGGTTTGTCGATGCGCTGGCTGCGTTCGTTTTCCCATGCTTTGCGGGTCATGCCCTTGGGCGTCTGAAAATCGCTGGCATAGTAGGCCAGATAGGTCTTTACCTCCTTGTTGGACCAGGCGCTGGCCCAGCCTTGCAGCGTCTTGCCAATTTCGGATTCGTAATTTGCGCCCGCTGCCTTTTCCTTTTCTGCCGGCGTAGCCTTGCTTTCTGCTCGGTGGGCTACGGGACCTGAAGCAGACGCAGTCGCTTCAGGTGTCTTGGCAGAGGTCGGAATTTGCTTGGCCGGAACCGCCGTAGCGGCCTTTGCTGTTTCCGGTTCGGCAGGCGTTGTTGATGCCCGCTTGCTCGCCGGTTTGCCCGGGGTGCTGATGATTTCCTTGATCATGGCCAGCTTGCTCTGGGTCGCCGTGTTTGACGCGTCGATCTGCAATGCTTTGCCATAAGCCTGGCTGGCCAGTTTGGCGTAAACGTCGCCGAGATTCTCGTGTGCAACGGAATAGCTGGGATGGGTGCGGATGGCCATCTCGAGAGCGGTTCGCGCCTTGTCGTACTGTTTTTGCTGTGCGTAGAGTACGGCAAGGTTGTTGTACGGTTCGGGAAGTTCCGGAAAATCCTCGGTGAGCTTGGTGAAAATGGCGATAGCGTCAGCTTGGCGCCCCTGTTCAGTAAGAATCAGTCCTTTCAGGAAGCGCCCTTGCGGGTCTTTGGGCATGGCCGAGATGTAGCGTTCGGCTTTTTCGAGGGCTTGTGGCATTTGCCCCTGTTTCATCAGGCGTTGGATTTCCGGCAATGCCTGGGTGCCGCTCGGGGCATTGCTCTGGGCGCTGGACATGGCGGCCGACAGACTCAGGACAAGGGCGGCAACAAGAGCCGGAAGGCGCGCCAATAAAGGCGTTTGGCAGTATGAACGCATCGTTATGGTATACTTTGCAAGGGTTGATGATTTAGCCTGTCAATTCTAACAAGAAGCGTTCCGAAACCAAAGTATTCCGTGCGTTTCCGGATTCCGCCTTCCTCCCGCGAGAGACGAAAGATGCTGAAAATCTACAATACCCTGACCAGGGAAAAACAGGACTTTGTTCCCCTCAAGCCGGGCAAGGCGGGGTTGTATGTCTGCGGGATGACGGTCTATGACTATTGCCATCTGGGGCACGCGCGGGTTCTGGTGGTCTTTGATATGGTACAGCGCTGGTTGCGCGCCAGCGGCCTTGATGTCACCTATGTGCGTAATATTACCGATATCGACGACAAAATTATCCGGCGAGCCCAAGAGAACGGGGAGAGCATCGCCCAATTGACCGGGCGGTTCATTGCGTGCATGGATGAGGATGCAGCGGCGCTTGGCGTCGAAAAGCCGAATTATGAGCCGCGAGCGACGCAGTATGTGCCGCAGATGCTTGAATTGATCGGCCAGCTGGAGAAGAACGGATTGGCCTACAAGGCGCAGACGGGTGATGTTAATTTCGCCGTGCGCAAATTTCCGGGGTATGGCAAGCTTTCCGGTAAGTCGCTCGATGACCTGCGTGCCGGCGAGCGGGTTGATGTCGATCAGGGAAAGCATGATCCGCTCGATTTCGTTTTATGGAAAAAAGCCAAGGAAGGTGAGCCTTTCTGGGAATCGCCATGGGGATCTGGTCGTCCGGGCTGGCACATCGAATGTTCGGCGATGAGTTCGAATTTGCTTGGTCAGCGCTTTGATATCCATGGCGGAGGTCAGGATTTGCAATTTCCACATCACGAAAACGAGATTGCCCAGTCCGAAGGGGCGCATCGTTGCCAGTTTGTCAATTACTGGATGCACAACGGCTTTGTTCGCGTAGACGATGAAAAGATGTCCAAGTCCCTGGGTAATTTTTTCACCATTCGCGAGGTGCTCAAAAAATATGATGCTGAAGTCGTGCGTTTTTTCATCCTGCGTGCGCACTATCGGAGTCCGCTCAATTATTCCGACAAACATCTCGACGACGCACGCAGTGCCCTGGCACGGCTTTATACGGCGCTCAAACCGTTCCCCGTCGATGCGACGGCGGTTGATTGGAATGAGGCGTACGCGCAACGGTTCCGGGCGGCTATGAACGACGATTTCAATACGCCGGAGGCGTGCGCCGCGCTGTTCGATCTGGCTGCCGAGGTCAATCGCGGCAGGTCGCCCGTCCTGGCGGCGCAGCTGCGAGCTTTGGGGGGGGTGATGGGTTTGCTCAGGCGCGATCCGCAATCTTTCCTGCAGGCTTTGCCGGGAGGTGAAACCGCGGATGCTGGGGGAGCTTTACCAGAAGAGATCGACGCCTTGATTGCGGCGCGTGCGGCAGCCAAGAAAAACAAGGATTTTGCGCAGGCCGATCGTATTCGCGCCGAACTGCAAGCTGCCGGCATCGTGCTCGAGGATAGCGCGCAGGGAACTTCCTGGCGACGTGCTTGATGCCTGACGGGGGCTTTGCGCAGTTTCTTGTGCGCCGCTTGCGGCTCCTTTCCCGTCGGTGCAAAATTTCCCCCGGATATTCCGGGTGCGCTATGCTCCACCGGCGTATCGGCGTGCGCTGATTTTCGGCTACAATTCGAATTTCCCGCTGTAGATCTCTCTATGACCAAATACGTCTTCGTTACCGGCGGTGTGGTGTCCTCCCTTGGCAAGGGCATCGCCGCTGCGTCTCTCGGTGCGATTCTCGAATCACGCGGTATCAGGATCACCCATCTCAAACTTGATCCCTATATCAACGTTGATCCCGGAACGATGAGTCCGTTCCAGCACGGCGAGGTGTTCGTTACCGAGGATGGAGCGGAAACCGATCTCGATCTGGGGCATTACGAGCGCTTTACCAGCGCCAAGATGAGCAAACGCAACAATTTCACGACGGGGCAGATTTACGAAACGGTGATTCGGCGCGAACGGCGTGGTGAGTATCTGGGCAAAACAGTTCAGGTTATTCCGCACATTACCGATGAAATCAAGGCACATATCCGGAGTGGTGCTGAAGGTGCCGATGTGGCTATCGTCGAAATCGGCGGTACGGTCGGCGATATCGAATCCCTGCCTTTCCTCGAGGCGATTCGCCAGATGGGCCTGCAGGAGGGACGTAGCAATGCCTGCTACATGCATCTTACCCTGTTGCCATACATTCCGACCGCCGGCGAGCTGAAAACAAAACCGACGCAGCATTCGGTGAAAGAATTGCGCGAAATCGGTATCCAGCCCGACGTTTTGCTGTGCCGTGCCGATCGTCCGATTCCGGAAGACGAAAAGGCAAAGATCGGGCTTTTCTGTAACGTGCAGCGGGAGGCGGTGATCGAATGCCTCGATGCGGATTCGATTTATAAAATTCCGGGTCAGCTGCACGATCAGATGCTTGACGAAATCGTTTGCCACAAGCTTGGCATTCTGGCCAAGGCGGCCGATCTTTCGCTCTGGAAGAGCATGGTGCATGCCCTGGAAAATCCGGAGCATCTCGTCAATATCGCCTTTGTCGGCAAGTATGTCGATCTTACCGAATCGTACAAGTCACTGACCGAGGCCTTGGTACATGCCGGGATGTATACGCGCAGCAAGGTCAAGGTGCATTACATTGATTCCGAAGAGATCGAGGGCAAAGGCAGCGATTGTCTGAAGGGAATGGATGCCATTCTGGTGCCGGGCGGTTTCGGGCGGCGCGGTACGGAAGGCAAGATTGCCGCTGTCCGCTATGCGCGCGAGAACAAGGTGCCGTATCTTGGCATTTGCCTTGGCATGCAACTGGCGGTGGTCGAATATGCGCGCAACGTGGCCGGAATGAACGGTGCGCACAGCACCGAGTTCGAGAAGGAAACGCCTTTCCCGGTCATCGGGCTGATTACCGAGTGGCAGGATGCCTCGGGCAAGATCGAGAAACGTGACGAGCATTCCGATCTCGGCGGAACCATGCGCTTGGGCGGACAGCTTTGCAAACTCGGCGAGGAGACTCTGGCACGGGAAATTTATGGCAGCGCGGAGATCGTCGAGCGCCATCGCCATCGCTACGAAGTGAACAATACTTTGCTGGACAAGCTGGTCGCTTGCGGGCTGGTCGTTTCCGGACGTGCTCCGGGAACCGAACTGTGCGAAATGGTCGAATTGCCGAAAACGACGCATCCGTGGTTCATCGGTTGCCAGTTCCATCCGGAATTTACTTCCTCGCCACGCAAGGGACACCCTCTTTTCAGCGCGTTCGTTCGCGCGGCGATTGCGAATAAGGGCGAAGCATGAAACTTTGCGGTTTCGATGTCGGCTTGCAGCATCCGTTGTTCCTGATCGCCGGTCCGTGTACCGCCGAGTCGCTCGAACTTTGCATCGATGTGGCCGGGCAGATGAAGGAGGTGTGCACCCGCCTTGGCATTCCTTATATTTTCAAGGCGTCGTACGACAAGGCTAATCGCAGTTCGGGAAAATCGGTTCGCGGTCCCGGGCTGGATGCCGGATTGCGTATTCTGGCCGAGGTGCGCCGCCAGATCGGTGTCCCCGTGCTGACCGACGTACATAGCGAAAACGATGTCGCTGCCGTGGCTGCCGTCGTCGATGTTCTGCAGACTCCCGCCTTTCTCTGTCGCCAGACCGATTTCATCCATGCGGTAGCGTGTTGCGGCAAGCCGGTGAATATCAAGAAAGGCCAGTTTCTGGCGCCCGGCGATATGAAAAACGTCGTGGACAAGGCCAGAGAAGCTAACGGCAGCGCCGACAATATCATGGTTTGCGAACGTGGCGCTTCGTTCGGTTATAACAATCTGGTTTCCGATATGCGCTCCTTGGCCATCATGCGCGAGACCGGCTGCCCTGTCGTTTTTGATGTGACGCATTCGGTACAACTGCCGGGTGGACAGGGGTCGGTTTCCGGCGGTCAGCGTGAATTTGTCCCGGTTCTGGCGCGTGCTGCCGTGGCGGTTGGCGTTGCCGGGATTTTCATGGAAACGCATCCACGACCTGAACAGGCATTTTCCGATGGCCCGAATAGCTGGCCGCTTGGCCAAATGGAGGAGTTACTGATTTCCCTGACGGCACTCGATGGTGTCGTCAAGAGTACCGGCTTCGTGGAAATGCAATAATCGCAAACGAGTTCCGTGTGCAAAAAAATTGCACCAATCATTGAGACAAAGGAAAAGCCATGAGCTCTGTTGTTGATGTTGTTGCCCGGGAAATTCTTGATTCGCGGGGTAACCCGACCGTTGAATGCGACGTGTTGCTTGAGTCGGGCGTCATGGGGCGCGCTGCCGTGCCCTCCGGTGCCTCAACCGGATCGCGTGAAGCCATTGAATTGCGCGATGGCGACAAGTCGCGCTATCTTGGCAAAGGCGTGATGCAGGCGGTGGAAAACGTCAATACCGAGATTGCCGAAGCCATCATCGGACTCGATGCGCAGGAGCAGGCGTTCATCGATCAGACGCTGATCCAGCTTGATGGCACGGAGAATAAGTCGCGTCTTGGCGCCAATGCCCTGCTGGCCGTGTCCATGGCGGTGGCCAAGGCGGCGGCTGAAGAATCGGGTTTGCCACTGTACCGTTATTTCGGTGGTTCCGGGCCGATGCAAATGCCGGTGCCGATGATGAATATCATCAACGGCGGCCAGCATGCCAATAACAGTCTGGATTTCCAGGAATTCATGATTTTGCCCGTTGGTCAGTCCTCATTCCGCGAGGCGTTGCGTTGTGGCGCCGAAGTCTTTCATGCGCTCAAAAAGCTGCTCGACAAGAAAGGTTTTCCCACGGCGGTGGGCGACGAGGGTGGTTTTGCTCCCCATCTGGGCAGTCATGCTGAAGGTCTGCAACTGGTGGTGCAAGCGATCGAAGAAGCGGGGTATTTCCCCGGAGAGGATGTGCTGATTGCCCTTGATTGCGCTGCTTCGGAGTTCTACAAGGACGGTAAGTACCATTTGACGGGAGAGCACTTGCAATTGACTTCTGCGCAGTTGGTCGACTATCTGGCCAATCTGGCCGAAACTTTTCCCATCGTGTCGATTGAGGATGGCATGGCCGAGGAGGACTGGGATGGCTGGAAACTGCTGACTGAGCGTCTGGGGGAGAAGATTCAGATCGTCGGGGACGATGTTTTCGTCACCAATACCCGGATTTTCAAGGAAGGGATCAAGAAGGGAGTTGCCAACTCGATTCTAATCAAGATCAACCAGATCGGTACGCTGTCCGAGACTTTCTCGGCCATCGAAATGGCGAAGCGGGCGGGCTATACCGCAGTGATTTCTCATCGTTCGGGGGAGACCGAAGACAGTACCATTGCCGACATCGCGGTCGGGGTTAATGCGCTGCAAATCAAAACCGGATCGCTGTCCCGTTCGGATCGCATTGCCAAATATAACCAGTTGCTGCGCATCGAAGAGGATCTTGGCGATACGGCTTGCTATCCTGGGCGCGAAGCGTTTTACAACTTGCGCTAGAAGGAATGACCACAGTGAGAAGATGGGGGGGGCTGGGTCTTCTTGCTGATGGTTTTCCCTTTTTCCGCCGCTGATCATGCGCTGGCTTTCTGCCGTTCTGCTTGCCCTGCTTGTTTTGCTTCAGTATCCTATGTGGCTGGGCAAGGGGGGCTGGTTGAAGGTTTGGGACGTCAGTCGCCAGTTGCAGCAACAGCGGGAAACGAACAAGCAGCTGGAGTTGCGCAATGCCGGGCTGGACGCCGAAGTGCGCGACCTTAAACAAGGCTACGATGCCATCGAGGAACGGGCGCGTTTTGATCTCGGCATGATCAAACAGGATGAAATCTTCGTGCAGATACCCGAGAAGATTCCTGCCGAGGCATCCTTGGAGAAAAATAATGCGCGCCGGAAATAAGCAAACGGAGGGTTCCTTTTTCCGGGGAGAAAGCTTTCATGGCGTTGTAAATCGAGAAACTGCGTTTCCTGTGGCCAGACAAGCCCGGCTTGTTCAGAATTAATTTGCTTGGTTGTCCAAGCGTTCGGATCAGGTCTTTGAGGAGGCAGCATGCTGAAAGCAGGATTGGCCGCTCCGATATTCGCCCTCCCGGATGCCGATATGGAAGCTGTCGACATTGCCCGCTTTCGTGGGCAAAGCAATGTTGTCCTGTTCTTTTATCCACGTGACGGCACGCCGGGGTGTACGCTCGAAGCGACGGATTTCTCCGACCACGAGGAAGAATTCCGCAGGCATGGTTGTACGGTCATCGGGATCAGCCGCGATGACTGCATCAAGCATGCGGAGTTCAGGGACAAACATGGTATTTCCGTACGCCTGTTATCCGATTCCGACGGTGCGGTGTGCAGGCAGTACGGTGTATGGCAGGCGAAAGAGGTCGATGGTGTCAGGAAATTTGGCATCGTGCGTTCGACTTTCGTCATCGATAAACAAGGCGTTCTCCGTCTGGTGTTTTACGGGGTCAATGCCAAAGGCCATGTGCAAGATGTTCTGCGCGCGGTCAAGGAACTAGATACATGAATATGCAGGTAGAAAAAAACAGCGTGGTTACTCTCGATTACAACGTCACTGATCCCGACGGCGAGCTTGTTGATGCAGGGCAGGAGCCCATCATCTATCTGCACGGCGGTTACGATGACATTTTTCCGATGATCGAGGAAGCGCTTCAGGGCAAGAAAGTTGGCGAGTCCGTTGTTGTCAAGATGCAGCCTGACGATGCTTTCGGAGAATATGACTCCGAGTTAATTCAGATTGAGTCGCGTAAGAATTTCCCGAAGGAGCTGGTGGTCGGCATGCAGTTCGAGGGCGTGCCGGAAGGCGGCGAGGACGATGATGTGACCCTTTACCGGGTCACCGAGATTGCTGACGACAAAGTGGTTCTCGACGGCAATCATCCGCTGGCGGGGATGGCGCTGGTCTTTACCTGTACGGTAACGGCGGTGCGTCCGGCCAGTAGCGAGGAAATCGCGCATGGCCATATCCACGACGATGGCTGCGGTTGCGACGAGGACTGATGGCTACGGATTGGTGACGACTGCGCCGCCTACGAAGCCTCTGGCTCGTGCGGCGCGGCTCCGAAAAGCAGTTCCTTGAGCCGGAAAAGTTCGTCCCGCGTCGCTGCGGCTTTTTCGAATTCGAGATTGCGGGCAAATTGGCCCATTTCTTTTTCCAGGCGTTTGATTTCGCGGGTGAGCTGTTTTTCGCTCATCGCCGTGTAGCGCGCCTGCTGCGTGCTGACTTTCAATTCCCGCTTGGCCGTTTCGTCATCATAGACGCCGTCGATGATGTCCTTGATGCGTTTGTTGACGCTTCTCGGTTGTATGCCGTGCGTTGTATTGAAGGCGATTTGCTTGTTTCGCCGTCGTTCCGTTTCGGAAATGGCGCGACGCATCGAGTCGGTCGTCCGGTCGGCGTAGAGAATGGCCGTGCCATTGATATGCCGTGCGGCGCGTCCGATGGTCTGGATCAGTGAGCGTTCTGAGCGCAGGAAACCTTCCTTGTCCGCGTCAAGGATGGCGACCAGCGATACCTCCGGAATGTCGAGTCCTTCGCGCAGCAGGTTGATGCCGACGAGGACATCGAATTTTCCCAGGCGCAGGTCGCGAATGATCTCGACGCGTTCGACCGTGTCGATGTCAGAATGGAGATAGCGGACGCGGACTGCGTTCTCGTTCAGATAATCGGAGAGCTCCTCGGCCATGCGCTTGGTCAGCGTGGTGACCAGAACCCGTTCCTCACGATCATGGCGCAGGCGGATTTCGGAGAGGAGGTCGTCGACCTGTGTTGCTGCCGGGCGAACGAGAATGAGTGGGTCGACGAGTCCGGTCGGGCGAACGACTTGTTCGACAACCTGACCCTGGTGCGTTCGCTCATATTCGGCGGGGGTGGCCGAGACAAAGATGGTCTGGCGCATCAGCGCCTCGTATTCCTCGAATTTGAGCGGTCGGTTGTCCAGGGCTGACGGCAAGCGGAAGCCGTAATTCACCAGATTTTCCTTGCGCGAACGGTCTCCGCGGTACATGGCGCCGATTTGCGGGATGGCAACGTGCGATTCGTCGATGAACATCAGCGCGTCAGCGGGCAGATAGTCAAGCAGCGTTGGTGGGGGCTCTCCCGCCTGCCGTCCGGAGAGGTGGCGCGAATAGTTTTCGATGCCTTTGCAGAAACCCAATTGATCGAGCATTTCCAGATCGAATCGCGTGCGTTGTTCGATACGCTGCAATTCGACGAGGCGTTCCTCGGCCGTGAAGTATCGGATGCGTTCCCTGAGTTCGTCCTTGATCGATTCAATGGCGCGCAACACGGTCGTTCGCGGCGTGACATAGTGCGAGGAAGGAAAAACGGTAAACCGGAGCAGTTTTTTTTGCGGTTGTCCGGTCAGTGGGTCGAACAACTGCAGCCCGTCAACCTCGTCGTCGAACAGCGAAATCCGGAGCGCGTATTCGGCGTGTTCGGCCGGAAAGACGTCGATCACGTCGCCGCGTACGCGGAACGTTCCGCGATGGAAGTCGGTTTCGTTGCGTTCGTATTGCATTTCCGCCAGACGCTGGATGATCTCGCGCTGTCCGACGCGATCCCCTGTGCGCAGGGTGAGAATCATCTTGCGATACTCGTCACGGTCGCCGATGCCGTAGATGCACGAGACGGTGGCAACGATGATGCAGTCGCGTCGTTCGAGCAGACTTTTCGTTGCCGAAAGGCGCATTTGCTCGATATGTTCGTTGATTGCCGAGTCTTTTTCGATGAACAGGTCGCGCGCCGGGACGTAGGCCTCCGGTTGGTAATAGTCGTAGTAGGAAACGAAGTACTCGACGGCGTTTTCCGGGAAGAACTCCTTGAATTCGGAATACAGCTGCGCTGCCAGTGTCTTGTTGGGGGCCAGCACCAGTGCCGGGCGTCCGCTGCGGGCGATGACGTTGGCCATGGTGAAGGTCTTTCCCGATCCGGTAACGCCGAGCAGGGTCTGGGACGAGAGGCCGTCGGCAAGCCCTTCGAGCAGGCGCTCGATGGCCTGCGGTTGGTCTCCCGCCGGCGCAAAAGGCGGGTGCAGGCGGAACGGGTTTTCCGCGTCGATAGGTAATGGACGGCTTTCGTGCAAATCAGTTCGGGGTGTCATGGTAGAATTTTACGTGGAATCCGTGTCGTACTGTTCCGCACTTGGTGGCGGCAAGGTGCAGGATGGATTCCTCCCCTTTTTCTAACACGTGCAACGGCTCACCTGAGCCAGACCTCACCGGAATAAAGCGATCTGTTTATGAACACTTCAATTTTCGCAACAGTAGAGATGGCTCCCCGCGATCCGATTCTTGGCCTGAACGAGGCCTTTAACGCGGATACGCGTCCAGCCAAGGTGAATCTCGGCGTCGGTGTCTATTTCGACGATCATGGCAAGATTCCCTTGCTCGATGCCGTCAAGTTGGCGGAAAAGGCGCGTCTCGAAGCAATGCCCGCGCGTGGATACCAACCGATCGAAGGCCCTGTGGCCTACAACCAGGCGGTTCAGACTCTGCTTTTTGGCAAGGATTCGGCCTTGCTGGCTCAGGGGCGGGTGGTAACCGCCGCCGCCCTTGGCGGTACCGGGGCACTGAAGGTCGGCGCCGATTTTCTCAAGCGCTTGTCGCCCGCAGCAACGGTATACATCAGCGACCCCAGCTGGGAGAACCACCGCGCATTGTTCGAGTCGGCAGGCTTCCCGGTGGACTCCTATCCTTATTACGATGCCGTGACACGCGGGGTTGATTTTGCAGCGATGAAGGCCAGGCTGGCGAGTCTTCCAGCCGGTTCAATCATCGTCCTGCACGCGTGCTGCCACAATCCGACGGGAGCCGATCTGAACGAAGCGCAATGGCGTGAAACGATTGAGCTTGTCCGCGAGCGATCCTTGGTGCCGTTCATCGACATGGCGTATCAGGGCTTTGCCGACGGGATTGCCGAAGACGCGCTGGCCCTGAATCTCTTTGCCGCCTCCGGATTGCAGTTTTTCGTTTCCAGTTCGTTCTCCAAATCGTTTTCTCTCTATGGCGAGCGGGTTGGCGCGCTTTCGATCGTAACGGCATCGAAAGATGAGTCGGCTCGGGTGCTGTCGCAAATCAAGCGTGTCATTCGCACGAATTATTCCAATCCTCCGACACACGGCTGCGCCGTCGTTGCGGCGACTCTTTCGAGTCCGGAATTGCGTCAGATGTGGGAAAACGAATTGGCGGGTATGCGGGAGCGCATCCGTGCCATGCGTCTTGCACTGGTCGAAAAGCTTAATGCACGTGGTGTCGCCCAGGACTTTTCCTTCATCCTCAAGCAGCGCGGCATGTTCTCCTATACCGGGCTCTCCGCCGAGCAGGTCGCCCGTATGCAGAACGAGTTTGCTATTTATGCTGTGAGTACCGGACGCGTCTGTGTCGCTGCGCTGAATACGCGGAATATCGATGCGGTGGTCGAGGCGATTGCCAAGGTGCTCTGAACGCTGTTTTACTTTATTTACGACGCCGGCGATTGCCGGCGTTTTTTATGGTGCGTTTATCGTTTGGCGATTTGTGCCGAGGGTTCCTTCAGTGTTCCGCCGAGCATGATAGGGACACGGGTTTGATTGGCTGTTCCATGCATTTGCAGCTCCATTCTTCCCCGGATGGTGCGTTTGGCGTCGATGTCGATGTTTCCGCTTGCCTGCATCAAGCCAGAGCTCAGTATCAACTGGGTGAATTGTTTTCCGCTTGCGGTAAGCCTGATTTTTCCCGCGAGTTTCTCAAAGCTTGTCGTGCCCCCGCGCACGGGCGTGCCTTCCATGCGCCGGGCGACTTCGGCCAGATCGACGCCATGCACTTTCCCTCGTCCTAAAGAGAATTCTCCCTCGGCTTCGGTCGCTGCCAGGATCTCGGACCAAGTGTCGGCCTTGGCGGAAAACTGGATCTTGCCGGCCATGTTTCCGGAAAATTGCTCGCCCATTTCCATGAGCGCGCCCAAACGGCTGGTGTTGATGCGTTCGAACCTGAGACTGCCGCGAATTTCCCGCTTTTCCTGCACTCGAGCCAGAAACTCTCCGCGGAGCAGTCCGTCAAGGAGATGTACTTCCATTTTCTTGACGTTCAGCGCCCCGTTCTCAAGGCGTCCTTCCAGCGTGGCCGCATCAATAACGAGAGGGGCGTCCGATGCCGGGCGCCATGACTTGGCTTCGAGAAGAAATCCGGTGACTTGATCCGAAGGGGTGATTTCAAGCGTCAGCGTCCGGTCGGCGGTGTGCAGGCGTAGCAAGGGCAGCGATTCTTTGACGGAAATCCCGATGTCTCCGTCCATCTCGGGAAAGGGGAGTTCTTCCCAGACAAGGCGCAATTTCTCCACGCGGATACGCTCGGCGAGGATACCGTTTTTTCCCTTGCCGATGGCCTGCAGCGTCGCGCAGAGAAGATCAAGGCGTTCGGCAGGAAGGGTGATTGCCTTCAGAGTGACGGTCTGGAAGTGAATTTTGTCGGCGCTGGCCGAAAATAGGGCGCGGAGTGAGGGCTGTAAGCCGATCTCGGGAATGAACAGATCGCCCGAAGCGTCGCTCAAGCGCACCTCGCGGAGCGAGATGGACGGGTGCGGGAATGCTTCAAGACGCAGACTGCCTATCTTTGCCGGATGTCCGGTTTGGCGGGTAAGAGCCGTTTCGATTTCGGGCAGGAAACTGTCACAAGGGAAAAGAATAACGGCCAGATATCCCAGAATGGCGCAGGCAAGCAGGGTGAGCAGTGCCTTCCTCGGTAGATTCAGCGGGGAGCGTTGGTCTTTGCGCCCGATCTTGAGCGGCATGGCCTTTTCCGGTTCATTGCGCCTCTTGCTGGCGTTTTTTTCCGATGGTTTCTCCACTTTCTTTTTTCTTGCCAGGGAAAGCCATGGTGTCCAGCTTTGCTCTGGCGGCGAAGTGCTGGACGGTAATGGATGCGCTTTGCTTTCTTCGCGCCTGGATCTGTTTGCGCCGGCTGGCGTCGTCGGTTCAGGACTTAAGGAGAATGGTGCTGCCGGCGTCGCTTCTTCAAGAGAAGAAATCGGCGCGACCGGGGTTGTGCCGTCCTGTACCGAGAGCTGGATTGCTTTCTTGATCGCGGCTTCACGGATTTCCTGGGCGACTTTCTGGCTTTCATCCCAGATCGAATCCTGTTCGTTCCGCGGCGCGATGAATCCTCCTTGTTCCAGTTCATGCAAAGCCTTTTCGACCAGCGCGGCATCGCCCATTTTCAGACATAAATCGGCGCAGCTCGTCTGACCGTCGACGAGGATGAGAAGCAGACGCACGTTTCGCGGCATGAGGCGTGTACGTTGGCGGATCGCCGCCTCACCGGCAGGGGTTTTGACGTAGATAATATTCGGAGTCATTTGTCGCAAATTGTTGACGAAGATTCGATGAGTGACTAGAATGCGCGCTTCGTTGTT
Organism: uncultured Propionivibrio sp.; assembly: GCA_964440925.1. GTDB lineage: Bacteria > Pseudomonadota > Gammaproteobacteria > Burkholderiales > Rhodocyclaceae > Propionivibrio. The sequence continues at coordinate 42,081 of CAYTWY010000003.1, forward strand.
CCCCGATAGCTCAGTTGGTAGAGCGCCGGACTGTTAATCCGTAGGTCCCTGGTTCGAG
>CAYTWY010000004.1:0-39066 GCA_964440925.1 uncultured Propionivibrio sp.
GGACAGATGGGTGGCAAGAAGGCGTACATAGCCTTGCGTTCTCTGGATATGGTTATCGCAGGTTCGCGGACTGGCGAACGAACTGACGAGTGCCTCATCGCAAGTATCGGCGACGTCGCAGGCGCTGTCGCAGGCCACCTCGCAGCAAGCGGCAAGTCTGGAAGAGACGACTTCGGCGATCGAAGAGATGTCGGCGTCGATAGCGCAGAACACCGACAACGCCAAGACGACGGACGGGATTGCCCGCAAGTCGTCGGAAGACGCCCTGTCCGGAGGCGAAGCGGTACGGACGACGGTTGCGGCGATGAAATCGATAGCCGGGAAGATCTCGATCATTGACGACATTGCCTACCGGACGGACCTGTTGGCACTGAATGCGGCGATTGAAGCGGCACGTGCGGGAGAACACGGCAAGGGATTTGCGGTGGTGGCGGCGGAAGTGCGCAAACTGGCCGAGCGTTCGCAGATTGCGGCGCAAGAGATTGGCGAATTGGCGGGGAGCAGCGTACAGACGGCCGAGACGGCGGGGACCTTGCTGGAGACCATGCTACCGTCGATCCGCAAGACGGCGGATCTGGTGCGCGAGATCACGGCGGCCTCGGAAGAACAGAGTAGCGGGACGAGCCAGATCAGTCAGGCGATGGCGCAGCTGAACGGAGTGACGCAGCAGAACGCCTCGTCCTCGGAACAACTCTCGGCCACCGCCGAAGAAATGAATTCCCAGGCGGAAAAACTGAAGCAATTGATGAGTCAGTTCAAGGTTTCCGGCGGCAGCGAGAACGTGCCGGGCGTACTTCCGGAAACATCCGCCGTGCGCCAGGCAAGGAAAGGAAAGTCGGCCAGAAGTGCTGTTTCCGCCAACGAAATGAAAGATTTCGTTAAATTCTGAGGAGTGGGTCATGACTACGAACATGCCGACCAGAACGGAAGCGGCGAATCCTCCCGTCCCACCTGCAGAAGGCAAGAGCGGTGCCGACGAGGGGGTGGGGGCGGAGCAGCTGTACCTGGCTTTTCGTCTGGCCGAGGAAGTTTATGCAATCGATATCCTGCGTATCCGGGAGATTATCGAATACAACGCGCCGACCAGCGTCCCGATGATGCCTTCTTCGGTGCGCGGAGTTATCAATCTGCGCGGGGCGGTCGTTCCGGTGATCGACCTGGCGATCCGTTTCGGGCGTGAACCGACAGGTGTCGGCAAGCGGACCTGTATTGTCATTGTCGAGGTCGAACACGCCGGTGCGACGCACGTTCTCGGGCTGATGGTCGATGGGGTCAATGCGGTCATGGAAATCGGCGCCGATCATATCGAGCCGGCGCCGTCTTTCGGCACGCATGTCAATACCGAATACATCGAGGGCATGGCGCGCGTCGATGGCCGCTTCATCATCATCCTCGATGTCAGTCGCGTACTTTCCATCGAGGAAATGGCCGCCATCAAGTCTGTCGATTCCGGCGAGGGTAGTTCGATGTGAGGTGAACCATGAAAATCAACACGAGCAGCCTCGTTTTCCGGATCAATCTTGCGCTGGCCTTGCTGGTGACGGGCATCCTCGTGTTGTCCGGTTTTTACAACTACCGTGTGGCCCGGAGCGAACTCGGGGAAGCCCTTGACGGGGATGCCGCCGCCACTCTGACGCGTCTTGCGCAGAACCTGCCATCCTCGCTCTGGGACATGGATGTTGCCAAGGTCGGCGTCAATGTCCTGGCGGAAATGGGTGCTTCGCACGTGCTTGCCATCGTGGTTTATGACCAGAAGAATGCGGTGGTCGGCTTCCGCCGCTGGGGCGACGGCACGGTTGACGACAAATATGGCGAGATCGCCGCAGGCGAGGGCGACAGGCGCGAAGTCGACCTCGTGTATGACGACTCCGGAACGAAGAACAAGATTGGCAAGGTCGTTCTGTTCGTCAATCACGAACCGATCAGACTTTCGCTGAACAGCCTCCTGTTGCGGCTGATTCTGCAAATGGTGGTTACCGAATTGATACTGCTGTTTGCCCTCTCGTTTTGCATGCGTCGGCTGCTGCTGCAGCCGTTGCAAGGCGCGACGCATGTTCTGCAAGCGATTGCCGCCGGTGATCTGTCACGCAAGGTCGGGACTGGAGGCGCCGACGAGATCGGGGTCATGCTCGCGGCGATGAATCGGATGAGCGAGACGATCCGGATGCTGGTTGCGGATGCGAACGCGCTGTCGCTGGCGGCGCAGGAAGGGCGGCTGGAGACGCGAGCGGAAGCGGAGAAACACCGAGGGGAATTCCGGGCGATCATTGAAGGGATCAACAAGACGATGGACGCGGTGGTGGAGCCGATCAACGACGTCAAGAGGGTGATGGCGGAGGTGGAAGAGGGCGACCTGACACAGCGCATTGAAGCCCATTATCAGGGTGATTTTGGTACGCTGCAGGCGAGCGTGAATAACACGCTGGAGAAGCTGTCGGCGACGATATCGCAGGTTCGCGGACTGGCGAACGAACTGACGAGTGCCTCATCGCAAGTATCGGCGACGTCGCAGGCGCTGTCGCAGGCCACCTCGCAGCAAGCGGCAAGTCTGGAAGAGACGACTTCGGCGATCGAAGAGATGTCGGCGTCGATAGCGCAGAACACCGACAACGCCAAGACGACGGACGGGATTGCCCGCAAGTCGTCGGAAGACGCCCTGTCCGGAGGCGAAGCGGTACGGACGACGGTTGCGGCGATGAAATCGATAGCCGGGAAGATCTCGATCATTGACGACATTGCCTACCGGACGGACCTGTTGGCACTGAATGCGGCGATTGAAGCGGCACGTGCGGGAGAACACGGCAAGGGATTTGCGGTGGTGGCGGCGGAAGTGCGCAAACTGGCCGAGCGTTCGCAGATTGCGGCGCAAGAGATTGGCGAATTGGCGGGGAGCAGCGTACAGACGGCCGAGACGGCGGGGACCTTGCTGGAGACCATGCTACCGTCGATCCGCAAGACGGCGGATCTGGTGCGCGAGATCACGGCGGCCTCGGAAGAACAGAGTAGCGGGACGAGCCAGATCAGTCAGGCGATGGCGCAGCTGAACGGAGTGACGCAGCAGAACGCCTCGTCCTCGGAACAACTCTCGGCCACCGCCGAAGAAATGAATTCCCAGGCGGAATGTCTCAAGGACCTGATGGCACGCTTCAAATCCGCGCGGACGTGAAGGGGGGGCGATGTCCAAAGAAATCAGGGTGATGGTGATTGACGACTCGGCGGTCGTGCGCAAGGTTATGAGCACCGTTCTTGATCGTGACCCGGATATCCGGGTGATCGGCACGGCGCCCGACCCGATTTTCGCGCTGGAGAAAATGCGTCGGGAGTGGCCCGATGTGGTGACCCTCGACATCGAGATGCCGCGCATGGACGGGATCACCTTTCTGCGCCAGCTGATGGCCGAGCATCCGACGCCGGTGGTGATCTGCTCGTCGTTGACCACCGACGGCGCGGAAACGACGCTGCAGGCCCTGGCGGCAGGGGCTGTGGCGATCATTACCAAGCCGGGGCTGGGGGTTGATGACTTCCTGCACTCGGCGAGCGACGATCTTATTGCCGCCGTTAAATCGGCGGCGCGCGCCAACATGGGGGCTGTGCAGCGGAGCGCGCAACTGCGTACACAGGCGCATGCGCCTGCCGCTGCGCCGTCGGCGATGGCGCAAACGACTGAGCGCATCGTCGCCATCGGCACATCGACCGGCGGAACGGTGGCTCTGGAAGTGGTACTTACCGAGTTGCCGCGGGTTTCGCCCGGAATCGTCATTGTTCAGCACATGCCGGAAATGTTCACGGCCGCTTTTGCCGCGCGGCTTGATGGACTCTGCGAGATTTCCGTTCAGGAAGCGAGGAACGGACAACGGGTGTTGCCCGGGCAGGCGTTGATTGCGCCGGGTGGCAAGCATATGCAGCTCGTGCGCAGCGGCGCGCAGTATCAGGTCGAGGTGAAGGATGGTCCGCCGGTCAACCGGCATCGCCCGTCGGTCGATGTGTTGTTCCGCTCGGCAGCGAAATATGCCGGCAAGAACGCCATGGGGATCATCATGACCGGGATGGGCGACGATGGCGCGCGCGGTCTGAAGGAAATGCACGATGCCGGCGCTTATACCCTGGCGCAGGATGAGGCCAGTTGCGTGGTGTATGGCATGCCCAGGGAAGCCGTTAAGCACGGTGCTGTTGATCGATCGCTGCCGCTCTCGGCGGTGGCTGCGGCGATCATGAAGGGGCCGGTTCATTGAAGCGGGATCTCTCCGAAACGAAGCAGGGAGCCTAAGGCTCCCTGCTTCGTTTCGGACATTGGATGCCGGAAAGAATGGTGATGGCCTATTGCGCGGCGAAATTCCTTGCGGCGAAGTCCCAATTAACCAGGTGGTTGAGGAAGGTTTCGACGAACTTCGGACGCAGGTTGCGGTAGTCGATGTAGTAGGCATGTTCCCACACGTCGATGCACAGCAGCGCTTTGTCGCCGGTAGTCAGAGGGGTGCCGGCAGGGCCCATGTTGACGATGTCGACCGAGCCGTCCGGCTTTCTTACCAGCCAGGTCCAGCCGGAACCGAAGTTGCCCACGGACGAGGTCTGAAAGGCTTTCTTGAATTCGTCGAACGAGCCCCACTTTTTGGTGATGGCCTCGGCCAGCGCGCCGTTCGGTGTGCCGCCGCCGTTGGGCTTGAGGCAATTCCAGAAAAAGGTGTGGTTCCACACCTGCGCCGCGTTGTTGTAAATGCCGCCTGCCGGAGCTTTCCTGATGAGGGTTTCAAGATCGAGGGCTTCGTATTCGCTGCCTTTGATCAGGTTGTTGAGGTTGGTGACGTAGGCTTGATGGTGCTTGGCATAGTGATATTCGAAAGTCTCCGGCGACATGTGCGGCACTAGGGCATCGATGGCAAAGGGCAGTTGGGGCAGTTGATGTTCCATTTTTTCTCCTCTTCAGTCAGTTGTTATATCCTTCAAGGCACCGGTCCCGCTTCGCGGTCTGTGGCAAGGCGTTCTTCCTTGCTTGTCGAGTTTATCGTGGCTTCGGCGCGGCCTCTGTAAAAGCAGACCGCGATGTGGGCGTTTGGTTCCAGCGTACGGCTGTCGCGGACGATTTTCCCTTCGCCATTGGTCACAATACTGTAGCCGCGTGCCATGACCGATTTCGGGTTGAGGTGGGCAAGACTGGTGGCCAGGCGCAAGAGCGTCTGGTGGTGCGTGTTCATGGTCTGCTGCCAGTATTGGCGGATTTTTGGCGCCAGCGCTTCAAGTTGACGCGTGTGTTGGATGATCTTCGGGCGCGCCAGCAAGAAGCGCTGCGTCAGATGGGCCAATACCCGCCGGCCGTGCGTGCCGGTTTGCGCCAGCGCGCCGTTCAGGCGGTGCTGTATGTCGCACAGGCGATCATGTTGTGCGGCAAGATACTGGCGGGGATGGCGCAGGCGCAGGGCCAGCCCGTCGATTTGCTGATGGCGCTGGGCGATCTGGTGCATGCTCTGGCGTTGCAGGGTGCGGTGCAATTCAAGCAGGGCGTCCGTCCATGCGCTGCGTTCCAGGGCCGCCATTTCGGCGGCTGCGGTTGGTGTCGGGGCGCGCTCGTCGGCGGCGAAATCGGCAATGGTGAAATCGGTTTCGTGACCGATGCCGGTGATGACCGGGAGAGAACTGGCGCGCAGGGTTCGCGCCAAGGCTTCGTCGTTGAAAGCCCACAAATCCTCCAGGCTGCCTCCTCCCCGGCAAAGGATCAGGAGGTCGCATTCCCTTCTCCGGCTTGCCGTGCGAATGGCCAGGGCGATAGATGCGGCTGCGTTTTCTCCCTGAACCGGCGTGGGATAAATGACGAGGCTGATGTGTGGAGCGCGGCGGGCAAGAGTGGTCAGCACGTCGCGTAAAGCGGCCGCTTGCGGCGAGGTGACAATGCCGATGCGGCGGGGAAAACGCGGGAGCGGGCGCTTGCCTGCCGGGGAAAAAAGCCCTTCGGTTTCCAGCCGGGCCTTGAGGTGAAGGAAATTTTCGTAAAGATTGCCGATGCCTGCCTTGCGCACAGTCTCCACGTTGAGCTGGAAGTCTCCGCGTGCTTCATAGAGCGTCACCAGCACGCGGGCTTCGACGTGTTGCCCGTTTTCCAGACGCCAGCCGAGACATTGGGTGCGGTTGCGGAACATGACACAACGCACTTGGGCGGCGGCATCTTTCAGGGAAAAATAAGCATGGCCGGAACTAGCGTAGGTCAGATTCGAAATTTCCCCGGCTACCCAGCAGAGCGGAAAAGCGGATTCAAGACGTTCCCGCGCCAGGCGGTTGAGCATTGAGACCGGGATGACCGGGGCTGACGGGGCAAGGTTTGTGTCGGAGGGACGGTGTTGTGTCATGCGTCAATTCTACATTCTTGTCGATTCATGCACACCCTGAAAGGGTTTCCGGCCGGGTCTGCCGTGCAAGCCTTGCAATATCGGGCGTGTCCCAATAACAAATTGATTAATAAGATTATTTTTATCCGCCTGTTTTTTCTGCAAAGTGTTAAAAGTCCTTTTGCCAAGCGTACTTAGCGTGCGGTGCAGGACTTGATTCACAGAGTTTTCCACAGAAATTGTGGATAAAGAAATTTCCTTTCCCCGCCATTCAGTCACGGCAGGGGCTTGCCGCTGGCGCCGGCTCAGGCTAAAGTCACCGACTGTGGAATTTATGGGGGGTAAAGCGTGCTTTCAATCATTCTTGCGGCCGGTTGGCCGATCTGGCCCTTGTTGCTGGCGTCGATTATCGGTGTGGCGCTGATCATCGAGCGCTTGACCGCACTACGGCGCTCCAAGGTGCTGCCTGACGGCCTGCTGCAGCGGGTGATTGCCGAATACCGGCAGCAGGGAGTCAATGAGGCCACGCTCAATGCACTGGAAACGCAGTCGCCCTTGGGACGGGTGCTGGCCGCCGGTTTGCGCAATGTCGGCAGCACGCGCGAAATCATGCGCGAGTCGATCGAGGAAGCGGGCAGCGTGGTGGCGCACGAACTGGAGCACTATCTGACGACGCTGGGTACCATCGCTTCGATCAGCCCGTTGATGGGTCTGTTCGGCACGGTCGTCGGCATGATTGAAATTTTCGGTTCGCAGGCACCGTCCGGAAGCAATCCGCTGCAATTGGCGCATGGCATTTCGGTGGCGCTCTATAACACCGGCTTCGGCCTGATGATTGCCATTCCGGGGATGATTTTCTGGCGTCATTTCCGGGCGCTCGTCAATAGCTTCGTCCTCGAAATGCAACAACAGGCGGTGCGCCTCGTCGAGGTGTTGCACGGCGAGCGCAAGGGCTGAGGCTTTGCCATGAATTTTCAACGCGGGCGCGATCATGCCGAGCCGGAAATCAATCTGATTCCGTTTATCGATGTGCTGCTGGTGATCATCATTTTTTTGATGTTGACGACGACATATGCCAAATTTTCCGGTCTGGAAATCAATCTGCCGACGGCCGATGCTGGCAAGCAGGCCGAGCAGCCGAACGAGGTGAATGTAGCGGTGATGGCCACGGGGCAGGTGTTGGTGAACAAGTCGCCATTGACCGCGACTGACGTCTTGGCGATCAGCGAGGCCTTGCGGCGCGCCGCAGGTGGTGGAAAGGATCCAGTGATCGTCATCAGCGCCGATGCCAAGGCAACGCATCAGAGTGTGATCGATGTGATGCAGGCCGCGCAAACGGCAGGATATCCGCGCATTTCTTTCGCTACGCAGTCGCCGCGCTGACGGATCCTGTGTGCAGGACGATGATCCCGTCGGAGGCTGTCCACAGAGCGGCGGATGCGGCTTTGCGGTGGGTCGTGCGATGAGGCGGCAGGCCTTCGCTCAACGCCTGCCGCAGTTATGGTTCCGGCCGCGCCTGACGTTTTCCCTGTGGCTGTTGCTTCCCCTGAGTTGGCTGTTTCGCCTGCTGGTTGGCATACGGCGCGGGCTTTTCGCCCTCGGACTGTTGCCGACGCAGCGATTGCCGGTACCGGTGGTGGTGGTCGGCAACTTGGTGCTTGGCGGGAGTGGCAAGACGCCGCTCGTGCTGTGGCTGGTCGAGCGCTTGCGCCAACGAGGGTGGAAACCGGGTATCATCAGCCGCGGTTACGGCGCGCAGGCGGCGAGGGTGCATTCCGTCGCCTCCGATTCGCCGGCTTCCGAGGTGGGTGACGAACCCTTGCTCCTGGCGCGACGCAGCGGTGTTCCGGTATTCGTTGGCGTGGATCGGGCGGCCACCGGGCGTGCTCTGCTGGCGGCGCATCCGCAATGCAACGTGATCGTTTCCGACGATGGGTTGCAGCACTATCGCTTGCAGCGCAACGTCGAAATTGCCGTGTTCGATTGCCGTGGCGCGGGCAACCGTCGCCTGCTGCCGGCCGGTCCTCTGCGCGAGCCGTTGTCGCGCCTGTCGACGGTGACGGCGGTAGTGATGAATTCGGCTCCGGGTGTCGTGCTCGGACGGGAGGGGGGGCCGCAGTTTGCCATGTGTCTGGGCGGCGAAAGGTTTTATTCCCTGAACGACAAGGCGTGCTGGTGTCTGGCCGGCGATTTGCGCGGCAAGCGTCTCCATGCCGTGGCCGGGATCGGTGATCCGCGGCGTTTTTTTGCGCAACTGACGTCCATGGGGCTCGAATTTAAGGCGCATCCTTTTCCCGATCACCATGTCTACCGCCAGGAGGATCTGGCTTTCGCGCAGGAAGGGGCGCTGCTGATGACCGAAAAAGATGCGGTAAAATGTGCCGCGCTCGTCTTGCGTGAAGCTTGGGTGCTGCCCGTGCAGGCCAGCCTTACGGCGGCAGCGGACGGCCGTTCGCTGCTTGATTTGATTGTGGAGAAAATTGATGGACGCCCGCTTGCTTGATCTTCTCGTTTGCCCGGTCTGCAAGGCCGCGCTCGAATACCACAAGGCGAAGGCCGAGCTGGTGTGCAAACCGTGCAAACTGGCTTTCCCCGTGCGCGACGATATTCCGATCATGCTGGTCGACGAAGCGCGGCCGCTTGAGGCCGGGGAGGTGTGATGTCTTCTGCAGCGCCGAAGTTCAAGGTGGTCATTCCGGCGCGTTATGCCTCGACGCGGTTGCCGGCCAAGCCATTGCTCGATCTTGGTGGCAAGCCGATGGTTGCGCGGGTGGCCGAGCGTGCCTTGGCCTCGGGTGCCGATGAAGTCTGGGTGGCGACCGATCACGCCGAAGTGTATGCGGCGGTGGAAAAAAGCGGGCTCTCGGTGCTGATGACGCGCGCCGATCATCCCAGTGGCACGGATCGTCTGGCCGAGGTGGTCGGACTGCGCGCCTGGGACGATGAGACGGTCGTTGTTAATGTGCAGGGAGACGAGCCGCTGATCGATCCGCAGCTGATCGCCAATACCGTTCGGCAGCTGGTGTCGAGTGGCGCCGATATTGCCACGCTTGCGCACCCGATCACCAGCGCGGAAGATTTTTTCAACCCCAATGTCGTCAAGCTGGTGTGCAAGGCCGACGGCGATGCCCTGTATTTCTCACGTGCGCCGATTCCCTATGCGCGCGACCATTTTTCCCGCGACTCGGGTAAGGAGTTCTTGCCGTCAGGGTTTCCGGCATGTCGCCATATCGGCCTGTATGCCTATCGAGCCCGCTTTTTGCGCGCTTATGCGGGCTTGCCGCCTTCGCCCATTGAAACGTTCGAGGCGCTCGAGCAGCTGCGCGCGTTATGGCATGGGTTCCGCATCAGTGTTCTGATGGCCGGTCATCTGCCGATGCCCGGCGTCGACACCCCGGAAGACGCGGCGCGCATGCAGGCGTGGTTCAGTAAGAGCAACCCCATATAGACACCTGTCGTCAGCCAGGGAAATTTTTCAAGGTGCGCAAAAGCGCGGTATCGGTTTGTGTTTTCATTTTCGAGGATGTAAAGCAATGAAGTTGATTCTGTTGGGCGCTCCGGGCGCCGGGAAAGGCACGCAAGCGAAGTTCATTTGCGAGAAATACGGAATTCCGCAAATTTCCACGGGCGACATGTTGCGTGCTGCGGTCAAGGCGGGAACCCCCCTGGGCATCGCGGCCAAGCAGGTGATGGCCGCCGGCGGGCTGGTTTCGGACGAGATCATCATTGGCCTAGTCAAGGATCGTCTGCAGCAGGACGATTGTCAGCAGGGCTACCTCTTTGACGGGTTCCCGCGCACCATTCCACAGGCTGAGGCGATGAAGACGGCCGGGGTGGTCATCGATTTCGTGCTGGAAATCGACGTGGCCGATTCCGAGATCATCGAACGCATGAGTGGCCGGCGCGTGCATGTGGCTTCCGGGCGTACCTATCACGTCCGCTTCAATCCGCCGAAGGTTGCCGGCAAGGACGATGTGTCCGGCGAGGCGCTGATCCAGCGCGACGATGATCGCGAAGAAACGGTCAGGAAACGCCTTGAGGTCTACCATGCGCAGACCAAACCCCTGGTCGAGTACTACGGCGCATGGGCGGCCAGCGGCGACTCCCGTGCGCCGAAGTGCCGCAAGATCGCTGGTGTTGGCAGCGTTGACGACATCAAGCGAGCGGCCTTCGCTGCCCTGATCTGAACCTTTTCCGGCATGCCCCGCTTCGCGCGTCGGCGTGCCGGAATTTTTTTTAGTCAGCCGTGCGCCGCTTGAAGTCACGCAGGCGGAAGCCGCTGATCCAGAGCGTGGCAAAATAGACCAGTCCGCCGAGAGCAACAAGCAGGCTCAGTTGGGTTAGTCGTTGTCCCGTGCTCCAGCGTAACCAATCAGAATTATCGCCGCGCATCAGCCATAGTACCGTGCCCATGAACAGCATCGCCGCGCCCAGTTTGGCGTAGAACAGCGGCCAGCCGGGTTGTGGCCGATAAATGCCTTGGCGGCGCAGGCCGCGATAGAGCAGGGCTGCGTTCAGACAGGCAGCAATGCTGATCGACAGAGCCAGCCCGGCGTGATGTAGCCAACCGATCAGGCTCAGGTTGAGCAGTTGTGTGACCAGTAGGGTGAGCAGGGCGATCTTCACCGGCGTGCGGATGTTCTGCCGGGCGTAGAATCCGGGGGCCAGTACTTTTACCAGAATCAGCCCGAGCAGGCCGATGCTGTAGGCGGTCAGGGCGTCGCGTGTCTTGAAGACATCGTCGGCGGTGAATGCGCCATGATGGAACAGCGTGGCGATCAGCGGTATGGCAATGATCGCCAGCGCCAGACCGGCTGGTGCGGCGAGCAGCAGGGTCAGGCGCAATCCCCAGTCGAGCAGTCTGGAGTATTCGTCGTGTTGTTCGCTGGCATGATATTTCGACAGCGAGGGCAGCAGGATGGTCCCCAATGCCGCGCCGAGCATGCCGGAGGGGAACTCCATCAGGCGGTCGGCGTAGTACAGCCAGGAGACACTGCCTGTGTCGAGGAAGGAGGCGAAAATAGTGTTGATCAGCAGACTGACCTGGGCGACCGAGACGCCGAGTACTGCCGGCCCCATCAGCCTGAGAATACGGCGCACGCCGCTGTCCCGCCAATCGAAGGCGAAGCGCGGCAGCATGCCGATGTGTTTCAATTCGGGAATCTGGAATGCCAGTTGCAGCGCTCCGCCGATAAAGACCGCCCAGCCCAGCGCCATGACCGGTTGGGCGAAATGGGGGGCGGCGAAGAGCGCCATGCCGATGAAGCTCAGGTTGAGCAATACCGGGGTGAAGGCGGGGGCGGCAAAACGATTCCATGAATTGAGGATGCCGCCGCAAAGCGCGACCAGCGACATGAACAGAATGTAGGGAAACGTGATGCGGGTAAGATCGGCGGTCAGGGCGAATTTTCCGGCGTCGGCGCTGAAGCCTGGGGCTGAGAGGTAAACCAGGAGCGGAGCGGCGAGCATGCCGATCAGCGTGACAGCGAGCAGGACGAGAAAAAGCAGGGTGGCGACGTGATCGACGAGCCTACGCGTCTCTTCGCTAGGGCGACTGTTCTTGTATTCGCCGAGGATGGGGACGAAGGCTTGCGAGAAAGCGCCCTCGGCAAAGAGGCGGCGCAACAGGTTGGGTAGCTTGAAAGCGACAAAGAAGGCGTCGGTCAGCATCCCTGCGCCAAAGATGCGGGCGATGACGAAGTCGCGGACAAAACCCAGAATGCGGGAAAGCAGGGTCATGCTGCTGACGGTGGCGAGCGCTTTTAACAGGTTCATTGTGTCTCGTGATGTGCAATCGTTGCGAGGGGGTGCGCTATCTTAGCCGTTAATGTCTTCGCGCAAAACCATCCACATGGCGTGTGCGTGGTCCGGCTTCCCGGCGCGCTGACTTGTGTGGTAACTAAAAACGCCTTGCAACTCTGTTCCGATGTCTGTAGAATCTCGCGTTTTCGATCAACGCATTAGCTTTTTTAGGGACAAATTCATGGCCAACAGCGCACAAGCCCGCAAACGCGCCCGCCAAGCCGTCAAGCAACGCGCCCACAACGCCAGTCTGCGCTCCTCTCTGCGCACGGCTGTCAAACGTGTGCAAAAGGCGATTGTTGCCGGCGACAAGGCTGCTGCTCAGAGTGTTTATCAGGAATCCGTTTCGGCGATTGACCGCATTGCCGACAAGAAGATCATTCACAAGAACAAGGCGGCGCGCCACAAGAGCCGTTTGTCGGCGCAGATCAAGGCGCTGGCGGCCTGATTCGGCAAGCTTGACCTGTTGTCTAAAAACGGCGTCTGTGGACGCCGTTTTTTTTGCCCACGAAACCGGAAAGATGAATTGGTTTCTGTGTTTAGATGAAAATAAATAGACACTTGGATTAAATTCGTATAATTTACTCTATGTAACGCCTGCATCTTGTTGATATTGGGTTGATTTATGCGTCCATCTTCGCCTTCGTTAAAGTACGGTTTTCGCATTCGTACGCGCAGCGGAGCCATTGTCGATCATTTGTCGATTTTTGGTAAGGATGCGCTGGATGCCGAACGCAAATTGCGTCAGATCTACATGGGATGCGAAATTCTCGAGAAGAAGGCAATGGAACACCCGTTGCCAAGGGGTTCCGCTCCGGTGACTTTCGAGGAAGTGGTCGATCTGATATCGGGTGAGGCGGAGGATGGTCGCGGGCGCGCCTGACTGGCCTTGCACGTGATGGATCAGGTTGGTGTTCGTGGTCTGGTGGGCGGTGACCTGAGCAAGCCTTGTTGCTTGAGCTCCTCGTATAGCGCGGCATAATCGCGGGCTCCGACGCTGGAGGCGTTGTGTGCGAATACGTCGCGTCTTTTCGCCGGGCTTTCCGCGATCGCCACGTTTTCGGAAATCACTGTCCGGCAGACTTCTTCGTCATAACGTGCGCGCAGCTGGTTCTCGATCTCCTCGCTCATTCTGCGGCGGCGGTCGAAACGTGTCAGGAGATAGCGACGATCGACCCTGCGTTTGAGAACCGGTTCAAGAATGCTCAGGGTCTTGGTCATCTGTTCGGCCGCTTGCAGCGACAGATAGTCGGTCGAAATCGGGATGAGCAGTGTGTCGCAGGCGAAAATGGCATTGAGCGCCAGAACCCCGACGTAGGGACAGCAGTCGATCAGCGTGTTTTGTGCGGCGTGTTCTGGGTTTGCGGTTTCAAGCGCTTCAAGACCGTTGCGCAGTTTGTTGAGGATCGCCGGGCCTTTCCCGTAGATGGAGTCGACTTTGATCAGTTGCTGGTGCGAGGGAATCAGCCGTCCAAGGCCTTCCCAGGGGATGGCGAGGGTGTCGAGGGGGCGGCTTCCCTGGTAGAAACCGAACAGGCTGTATCCCGAATCCTGTGGCGTGCCGCCATGAATGCCCGAAAGGTGGCATTGCGGGTCGAGATCGAGCAATAACGGCTGGCCGCCATCACGGACAGCGGCAGCGGCGAGGTTGAGCGTCGTCGTGGTTTTCCCGACGCCACCCTTCTGATTGAAAACGGCAAGGCGCATGCGCTATTGTAACCTGTCGCCGCAAGCCCGCGCACCTCTTCCCAATATATACAAGCCGCGTCTTTTCCCTTAAAATCCCCCCCCTTGTCCTGTCGTTTCGCGGAGATTTTGTTACATGCCGGAAATGCTAGGCTCTGACGCGTGATCATTTCGGCGGCGCAAGCCGCCGTTTCAGTTTTGGCGCCTCATGAAGGGGTTGGATATGTCGCACTTGATGAATACCTACGCCCGCCTGCCGGTGGCTTTCAGTCACGGGGACGGGAGCTGGGTGACCGATTCGAACGGAAAAACCTATCTCGATGCTCTGTCGGGAATTGCCGTGTCCACCTTGGGGCATAACCATCCCGCCTTGGTGGCGGCGATTGCGGCTCAGGCCGGTCTCCTGTTGCATTCTTCCAATCTGTATCAAATGCCGCTGCAGGAAAAACTGGCCGACAAACTGGCCGCCCTGTCCGGCATGGACGAGGTGTTTTTCTGCAATTCGGGTTGCGAGGCCAACGAAGCGGCGATCAAGCTGGCACGTTTTTACGGGCATCGGCAAGAAATCGAAAATCCCGCCATCATTGTCATGGAAAAGTCCTTTCACGGACGGACCATGGCGACGCTTTCCGCGACCGGAAACCGCAAGGTGCAGGCCGGCTTCGAGCCACTGGTTTCCGGTTTTGTGCGCGTGCCGTACAACGATCTGGAAGCCATTCGTGCCGTGGCCGAGCACCACAAAAATGTGGTGGCGGTGATGGTCGAGATTGTTCAGGGCGAAGGTGGCGTTCACGCCGCTGATCTGGAATTCCAGCGCGGTTTGCGCAAGCTTTGCGACGATAAGTCCTGGCTGCTGATTTGCGACGAAGTGCAATGCGGCATGGGACGTACCGGGACTTGGTTCGGCTTTCAGCATGCCGGGATTTGCCCGGATGTCGCCACCCTGGCCAAGGGGCTTGCCGGTGGCGTGCCTATCGGCGCTTGCATTGCCGGAGGGAAAGCGAGCGCTTTATTCAAGCCGGGGAACCATGGTTCGACTTTTGGCGGCAACCAGTTGGCAACCCTGGCAGCGCTTACCGTCATCGAGGTGGTCGAGAAGGAAAAGTTGTTGGCCAACGCGGTGGCGGTCGGTGGTCTGATTCGCGATGAGTTGAAGAAAGCCTTGTCAGGCCTGGCCGGAGTCGTCGATATCCGCGGCCAGGGGTTGATGATCGGGATCGAACTGGATCGGCCATGCGGCGAACTGGTAACGCGCGGCCTCGAGGCCGGGGTATTGATCAACGTGACAGCGGAAAAGGTTGTGCGCCTTTTGCCTCCGCTTAATTTCAGCACGGATGAAGCGAATCAGCTGGTGGCGCGTCTGGCGCCGCTGATTCGTGATTTCCTTGTTGTCTGATCGGGAGGCTTGCATGAAGCACCTGAAACATTATCTGCAGTTCAGCGATTTTACGCGCGAGGAATATGACTATCTGTTCGAACGGACGCGCTGGATCAAGGAACAGTTCAAGTCGTACAAGCAATACTGGCCGCTCAGCGATCGTACATTGGTGATGATCTTCGAGAAGGCTAGCACGCGCACCCGCCTGTCCTTTGAGGCCGGTATCCAGCAGCTCGGGGGTTCGGCAATCTATCTCAACACCCGTGATTCGCAACTCGGGCGTGGCGAACCGGTCGAGGATGCGGCGCAGGTGATTTCGCGCATGAGCGACGTCATCATGATCCGGACTTTTGAGCAGTCGGTCGTGGAGCGCCTGGCGGCGCATTCGCGTGTTCCGGTGATCAATGGTCTGACCAACGAATTTCATCCGTGCCAGATCATGGCCGATATCTATACCTACATCGAGCAGCGCGGTCCGATTCAGGGCAAAACGGTTTGCTGGATCGGCGATTCGAACAACATGTGCTATACCTGGCTGCAAGCCGCCGAGGTGCTTGATTTCAAGGTGCATGTGTCGACGCCGGCCGGTTACGAAGTCAAGCCTGAACTGGCCGGCCTCAAGGGCAACGGCCATTTCACCTGGTTTGCCGATCCGATGGAAGCGGCGGAGGGTGCCGATATCGTGACTACCGACGTGTGGACGTCGATGGGCTTTGAAGCCGAGAACGAAGCGCGGTTACGTGCTTTCGCCGACTGGCAGGTGGATGCCGAAATGATGCGCATGGCCAGGCCGGAAGCCATTTTCCTGCATTGCTTGCCGGCGCATCGCGGCGAGGAAGTGACGGCGGAAGTGATCGACGGTTCGCAGAGCAAGGTTTGGGATGAGGCCGAGAACCGGCTGCACGTACAAAAGGCGCTGATGGAGTATCTCGTCATCGGCCGTGTCAGTTCGTAAAAATCGCGTAAGCATGGAGTAATCGAAATGAGCGACATCAAGAAGGTGGTTCTGGCGTATTCGGGCGGGCTTGATACTTCTGTCATTCTCAAGTGGCTGCAGGATACGTATCAGTGCGAGGTGGTAACTTTTACCGCCGATCTCGGGCAGAACGAAGAGCTGGAGCCGGCGCGCGCCAAGGCGCTGAAGTTCGGTATCCGGGCGGAGAACATCCATATCGAGAATCTCTGCGAAGAGTTCGTGCGTGACTACGTTTTCCCGATGTTCCGTGCCAACACCGTCTATGAAGGCGAATACCTGCTTGGCACCTCGATCGCACGGCCACTGATCGCCAAGCGCATGATCGACATCGTTAACATGACTGGCGCGCAGGCTATCTGCCACGGCGCGACGGGCAAGGGCAACGATCAGGTGCGCTTCGAACTGGGGGCCTATGCCCTGAAGCCGGGAATCAAGATCATCGCCCCGTGGCGTGAATGGGATCTGTTGTCGCGCGAGAAACTGCTCGCCTATGCCGAGAAAAACGGTATTCCGGTCGAGATGAAGCACAAGCAGGGCGGTTCGCCCTATTCGATGGATGCCAACCTGCTGCACATCAGTTACGAAGGTCGTCACCTCGAGGATCCGTCGGCCGAGGCCGAGGAATCCATGTGGCGCTGGACGGTGTCGCCAGAAGCGGCGCCGGATGCCGCCGAGTATGTCGACCTCGAATTCGAGAAGGGCGATCTGGTAGCAATCAATGGCGAACGCATGAGTGCCGACAAGCTGTTGCGCAAGCTCAACCAGTTAGGCGGCAAGCACGGTATCGGCCGGATCGATCTGGTGGAGAACCGCTACGTTGGCATGAAGTCGCGCGGTTGCTACGAAACGCCCGGCGGAACGATCCTGCTGCGCGCGCACCGGGCCATCGAATCGATCACCCTTGACCGCGAAGTGGCGCACCTGAAGGACGATCTGATGCCGCGCTACGCCAGCATGATTTACAACGGTTACTGGTGGAGTCCGGAGCGCGTCGCTCTGCAGACGCTGATCGACCAGACGCAGAACGTGGTCAATGGCTGGGTGCGGGTCAAACTCTATAAGGGTAATGTCATCGTCACCGGACGCGATTCGAAGACCAATTCGTTGTTCGATCCGACCATTGCCACCTTCGAGGACGATGCCGGTGCCTATGACCAGAAGGATGCTGGTGGCTTCATCAAGCTGAATGCCCTGCGCATGCGCATCGCCGCCAATCTGGCCGGACGCGTCAAAGACTGAGCCTGCCTGCGGCACGGAACGCGCTGTGGCGCCCTCCGTGCCGTGGTATCGAAGCCTCTTCGGGGGCTTTTTAATCAACATCAAACGACATGGAGTATGGGTATGTCGCAGTTCGACAATGTCAGCGTCGTCAAGAAGGCCAACGTTTATTTCGACGGGAAATGTGTCAGTCATGGCGTGGTGTTTGCCGACGGAACGAAGAAAACGGTAGGCGTCATTCTGCCGTCCTCGTTGACCTTCAATACCGGCGCGCCGGAAGTGATGGAGTGCGTCGGCGGGAGCTGCAAGGTGCGGCTCAAGGGCGAGAGCGAATGGACGGTCTATGGCGTTGGGCAGTCGTTCGGCGTGCCCGGCAATTCATCGTTCGACATTGCCTGTGACGAGCCGTATCACTACGTTTGCCACGTCGGTTAGGAAACCTGTCGGCTTCTGCACCTCTGGCACTGTCTGATGGCGCCGGAAGGGCTGTTGGGGTTCCGTTGTGCGTTTGACCAAGGATTGAGTATGCCTTCTTTTGATTTTTCCTCCGAAGCGGACATGGTCGCGTTGAAGAACGCGATCGATGTCGTGCGGCGCCAGATTGATGCGCGCTACGATTTCAAGGGGACGTCGGCGCAAGTCGATTTTAACGAAAAGGACAAGGTCATCACCTTGCATGGCGATTCTGATTTCCAGCTTGGACAGATCAAGGATCTTCTTTTTCCGGCCATGGAGAAGAAGGAGAAGGAGAGTGTCAAGCGTCTCGATCAGCAGGGCGTGCAGAAGATTTCCGGAAACAAGGTCAAGCAGGAACTGAAAATCAAGACCGGCATTGAGGCGGAGCTGGCGAAGAAAATCGTCAAACTCATCAATGATGCGAAACTCAAGGTGCAGGCGTCAATCCAGGGCGATGCCGTGCGCGTGAGCGGAGCCAAGCGCGATGATCTGCAGGCCTGTATTGCGACCGTGACCCGGACGATCACCGATTTCCCCATCAAATACGGGAACTTTCGCGATTGACTCTTGTGGATGAGCGAAGTCTATCTCTCGGCGCTGGGTTCTGATTGCGATGGCGTCAAAAGTCGCTGAAGAAAGCCAGGAAAAAGGGCATTCCGCTAACGGATCAATTTCCTGGATGGAGGAGTTGCGTCGTGTGTCGATGGCGGTGAGCAAGACGGCCATTAAGACTGCCGGAGGGCGCAATCAGCTGTTCTATTTCCTGCACTGGACGGAAGGGATCTCCGCTTTCGGGGTTACCGTGCATAAGGGGCGAGAACCCGAGAAGGCCGAGGAATGGTGGAGTATCGACCGGGCACAGGCCAAGACCTTTCCTTTTGTTGCCGAAGAGGATGTACCCATTTTGCGCTTGCTCTGGGAGGAGCGGACCTACGATTGCCGCTTGCGCGCCTTTGGCTTGGGACCGAAACATGGCGGCGAGGCGTTGCGCCTGATGGCGCAGACCGGGCGGCTTTGTCCGGCCAATGATTTTTCCCCGCTGTTGCTGGCGGAGACACGGCAAGCCCGTGTCGAATGGCGCCTGGATGCAAACGGGCGACAGCGTCCGCGTTTTGTTGCCAATCCGCCGACCAGTCTGGTGATTCCCCTGTTTCCCCCCTGGTACCTCGATCTCGACGAAGGGGTGATCGGGCCGCTCAACGTGCAAGGAAACCCGGAGGCGATTGCCCGCATCTTTGCCCTGCCCCCGATCTCGTCCGGGCAGGCGGCACTGGTTGCCGAGGCGCTGAACGAGCAGACACCGAATTTCCCGATTCCGATGGAGAAGGTCGGCGCGGGGTTGCGCCTTGTTGCCGGAAGTCCCGTTCCGATCTTGCGCCTGGCGACCGTAAACATTCACGGCAACCGCGCCTGGCGGGGTTATGCGCAGGATCTGGCGAGCGGGCAGTTCGATCTTGCCCTGCCGCTGTTTCGCTATCAGGACGCCGAGGTCAGGCCGGACGACGAACGCGATTTCTATGTCCTTCCCGACGGCGAGACGGTGCGTATCGACCGCCGGAAGGCGGATGAGCGGACGCTGATGGGCACGCTGGAAGAAAGCGGCTTGCAGCAGATCCCGCTGACCGTCCTGCACACTTTTGGTAGCCCCCCCGAGAAGGCCTTTGCCCTGAACGATGAAGCGGCATGGGAAACCTTTATGTTGGAGGCCATTCCGGCGTTGCGCGCGCGCGGATGGCAAATCGAATTCGACGACGATTTCCGGCATCACGTGCTCGAAGTCGATGCCTGGGAGGCGGAACTTGTCGAGGCGCAGAACGGCTGGTTCGATCTCGATATGGGGATCATCGTCGAGGGCGAACGTTTGCCGCTGGCCCCCTTGCTCGCGGCGCTGTTCCGTTCCGATGTGCGCTGGCTGGACTCGACGCTGTTGCGCCAGATTGCCGACGATGAGATGATCGAACTGAGGGCCTCTGGTAACCTGCGCGTGCGCGTTGTGGCCGGGCGCCTGAAACCGCTGGCGCTCACGCTGATGGATCTTTTCGACGGATTTTCCGGCGGCAATGTCTTGCGTCTTTCGCGCTTCGATGCGCCGCGCCTCATCGAACTGAACGATACCCGGCGCTGGCAATTCCGTGGCCAGGGCGATGTGCTGGCGCTGGCGGATCAACTGCTGGCGGCACAGGGTATCCGCGCGGTCGATGCGCCGCGTGGCCTGAAGCTGGCGTTGCGCCCCTACCAGAAGGAGGGTCTGGCCTGGTTGCAGTTTCTGCGCGAGCAGAATCTCTCTGGAATTCTTGCCGACGACATGGGTCTGGGCAAGACGGCGCAGGCTCTGGCGCACCTGTTGTGCGAGAAAGAAAGCGGTCGCCTCGATCATCCGGCGCTGATCGTATTGCCGACATCGCTGATCTTCAACTGGAAGAATGAGGCGGCGCGTTTTGCACCAGACTTGTCGATTCTTTCATTGCATGGGGCGGAGCGGAAAAAACGCTTTGCCGAGATTCCCCGGCATGATGTGGTGCTGACGACATATCCTTTGCTCTGGCGCGATGCGGGCGAACTGACGCAATACCGCTACCATCTGCTGCTTCTCGATGAAGCGCAGACGGTCAAGAATTCGCGCAGCCAGGGCGCCGAGGCAGTACGCAAGATTGATGCGCGACACCGCCTGTGTCTGACCGGAACGCCGCTCGAAAATCACCTGGGCGAGTTGTGGAGCCAGTTCGATTTTCTCCTGCCCGGTTTTCTTGGTAGCCGCCATGGCTTCAGCAAATACTGGCGGACTCCGATCGAAAAGCAGGGTGACGTGCAGCGTCGCGAATTGCTCTCCCGTCGCATTCGCCCCTTCATTCTGCGGCGCAAGAAGGAAGATGTCGCGCAGGAATTGCCGGCCAAGACCATTATCGTGCGCAAGGTCGAACTGGCCGGGCGGCAGCGCGATCTTTATGAAACGGTACGGGCGTCAATGGACACGATGGTGCGCGAAGAAATTGCCAGCAAGGGTTTCGCACGCAGCCAGATCCTGATTCTCGATGCCCTGCTTAAGTTGCGCCAGGTCTGCTGCGATCCGCGCCTCGTCCGTGCCAATGCGGCGCGGCGCGTGGAAGAGCGGGCCAAGCTCGATTTGCTGATGACCATGTTGCCGGAGCAGGTCGATGAGGGGCGAAAGATCCTGCTCTTTTCGCAATTTACCAGCATGCTGGGGCTGATCGAGGCTGAGCTCAAGAAAGCCGGACTCGATTACGTGCTCCTGACTGGCGATACGGTCGATCGCGAGACGCCGGTACGCCGTTTTCAGAACGGTGAGGTACCCATTTTCCTGATCAGCCTGAAGGCCGGTGGCGTCGGTCTTAATCTGACCGCCGCCGATACGGTGATTCATTACGACCCGTGGTGGAATCCGGCGGTTGAGAATCAGGCGACCGATCGTGCGCACCGGCTGGGCCAGGACAAGCCGGTTTTCGTGTACAAACTGATTGTCGCTGGCAGCATCGAGGAAAGAATTCTTTCCCTGCAGGAGCGCAAGGCCGATCTGGCCAACAGCATCCTGTCCGAGGATCGGCAGAGCGGGCTGAAATTCGGCGCCGACGATATTGCCGCGCTTTTCTCGCCGCTACCCTGAAGTGCTGTTGTGCCGGCGCTGGTTTGACCAGGCAGGCGATGGCGAGGATAATGGACGCCTTTGATTCTGCGGTCGCCGCGCAATTTTTTCCAGCCTGGCTTCCCTTTCCCGTTCGACAGGATTTTTCATGACGGATAATCAGCACAACTCGGCGGTTGACCGCTATTACGACGGTGTTCCCGCTTACATGACCGAAGTGTACGACTGGGCTTATGTTGATCCGCAATGGGTTCAGGCGCTTGATCGCAACTTGGTAGTGCGCGTGTTGCTGTTCTTCAACGATCAGCGCCTGATGCGTGCTTACCTGAACGAGGTCGATGCGGGCATGCGGGTCTGGCAACTGGCGCACGTCTATGGCGATCTGGTGACGCGCGTGGCGCGCAAGATTGGTCCGCAGGGTGTTTTTCACCTGACCGACGTGACTCCGGTGCAGATTGAGCATGCCCAGCGCAAGTTGGCGGGAATTGAATGGGCCCGGGTAATTCGTAGCGATGCGGCCGATTTCTCCGGCGATGCTGACGATGGCAAAGGCTATGACGTGATCTGCAGCTTTTTCCTGCTGCACGAGGTTCCCGAGGAAAAGAAGTACGAGATTGTGAATAACATGCTGCAGAAGTTGCCCAGGAACGGCAAGATCGTTTTTGTCGATTACCACAATCCGGCCTGGTGGCAGCCGATCCGTTACATCCTCAAGCTTGTCAATCATTACCTCGAGCCGTTTGCCGAAGCGCTGTGGAAGAACGAGATCCGTCACTATGCGGAAGACTCGGAGCGGTTCGAGTGGCGTAAAAAAACGTTTTTCGGCGGTGTCTATCAGTGCGTCGTGGTCAGGCACAGGGATTAGGGCACGGCAGGCGCCCTTTCGCTGGAAAAGCGCAGCGTGGCTGCGCTTTTTTCATGGGGCGGAAGACAAGCCCTTGATCCATTGCCCATACAGGCGTTCGGCTAGTTGCCGCATTGCCGCAAGGCGCGCCGGTGTCTCGGCGCGCATCTGCGCCGGCGTCTGAATCGAGGGCGGCAGGGGCCTTTTGCCGCGTACTTCGTTCTCCCATGCCGTGCACCAGGCATCGATCATTTCCGGCGTCATTTCGACATGACACTGCATGGCCAGATGTTTCCCCAGAACGAACATCTGATTGGCGCAGCAGGCGTTACCGAAGAGGCGTTGTGCGCCCTCCGGTAGACTGAATGTCTCGCCGTGCCACTGGAAAACGGTGGCTGCCACAGTTTTGCCGAGCCACTGCCGGGCGGCAGGGCTGTCTTCGCCATGCACGAGACTCCAGCCGATCTCCTTGACCGGGTTACGCGTGATCTGACCTCCCAGTGCCTTGCTCAGCAATTGTCCGCCAAGACAATGGCCGATTACCGGAACGTTGCGCGAAACCGCGTCGCGGATCAGGTCGCACGTGTCGTCGATCCACGGCAGGGGGTCGTTGACACTCATCGGGCCGCCCATCAGACAGATGCCGGAGAAATTTTCGGCATCGGCAGGAACATGTGCCCCCGTATCGACGGCGATCAGTTGCCAGGTGATCGAGTGTTGTTCGAGGAATGTGGCAAAATAGCCGGGGCCTTCGTTTGCGGCGTGGCGAAAAATGGCGACAGGTTTCATGCTGGGTTGGTGTGGCAGAGAGGGGAACGCGGTGCATTGTATCCGTGCGTTCCTGTTCTGCCTATGCCTAGGGGCAATGACGGCGCACTCTGCAGATGTCGGTCTGGCCGGCCTGTTTTCCGGCAAGGCGCTGTTGACCATTAACGGCTCTGCGCCGCGCATCGTGGCTTTGGGCGCGACAACAGGCGAGGGGGTCAAGGTTATCGCCATCGACGGCGATAGCGCGATCATCGAGGTGGACGGAAAGAAGCGTACCCTGCGCGTTGGGCAGAACGTGGCTTCCCAACCTTCTGCTCCGGGGGGAGCGAAGGCCATCCTGACCGCCGATTCGGCCGGGCATTTCCTTACCACAGGCAGCATTAACGGGACGAGTGTCCGTTTTCTTGTCGATACTGGCGCCTCGACCATTTCTCTCGGTGCCGGTGATGCACGCCGTATCGGTATCGATCCGGGCAAGGGTGTGGTAGGGTATTCGCAGACGGCCAATGGCGTAGCGCAGGTGTCGCGCGTCAAACTCGATATGGTTCGCGTCGGTGAAATCGTGCTCCATAACGTCGATGCGACGATCCACCAGCACGACCTACCCGTGGTTCTGCTCGGAATGAGCTTTTTGCATCGCATGGAAATGCAGCGAAATGGCGATACCATGACGCTGAAGAAAAACTACTAGGAGAATCTCATGCCCCATCGCGACGAGGAAATCACCATGTTGCGCCGCGAACTGGAAATGCTTATGGGCGAGCGGCAGACCTTGCTGCGGGTCGTGGGTTCGGCGGCAGCGCTGGTGGCCAGTCTGGACAGCAAGCGTCTTCCTGTTGGTGCGGTTGAATCGGCCGATCTGGTAGCGACTTCGATCAATGCCTTGTCCGAAGAAACTTTGCAGGACGCGCTCGGTTCGGTGCGCGCCGAAATCGAGGACGATGAGACGGATTCGGACAAATAGCCTACATTTTCTGCCAGTTTTGCCCCGGATTCCCGTGCAGGACTTGCAGCCTTAGGAATCGGAGATGGCGCTGTTTTCGCTGCTGGCTGTTCTGCTTGTCGAGCAGATCCGCCCCTTGCCGTACCGGCATCTGGTTCATGAACCTCTTTCCCGTCTGGCCGCTGTTCTCGAACATCGGCTCAACGCTGGAATGCACGCGCACGGCGTTCTGGCCTGGGTACTGGCGGTAGGCGGGGCGACCCTGTGCGCAGCTCTTGTGCATTACCTTTTGCAGGCCATCAATCCTCTTCTTGCCTGGTTGTTTGACGTCTTTGTCCTGTATCTGACGATGGGTTTCAGGCAATTTGGCCAGCATTATTCGCGCCTTCAGGAAGCGCTACGCCTTGACGATTTGCCGCGGGCGCGCCGTTTGCTGGCGCTCTGGGGCGTCGCGCCTGTGGCCAGTCTATCGGCTACGGCACTGGCGCGCCGATCCATCGAGGCGGCTTTGCTCGCTGCTCACCGCCAGGTGTTTGGCGCGCTCGTCTGTTTCGTCCTCCTGCCGGGCCCCTGCGGTGCGCTGCTCTATCGCCTGGCGGCTTTTCTCGCTGCCGCCTGGGGGCGGCAGGACACAGGCGACGACGATTTTGGCCGCTTTGCACGGCAGGCTTTCGCGTTCATCGATTGGCTGCCGTCGCGGATCACTGCCTCGGCCTTTGCCCTCGTTGGCGATTTCGAAGGGGCTGTTTTCTGCTGGCGTACTCAGGCAAGTGGGTGGGTTGATGAATGTTTCGGCCGCGGAACGGGAATTGTTCTTGCCAGCGGAGCGGGTGCCCTCGGCGTGCGTCTGGGAACCCCGCCCGGCGCTTTGCCGGAAAAGGAAGGGTGCGTCGATATTGGCCTTGGCGGCGAGGCTGACGCGGATCGCATGCAAAGTGCGCTTGGGCTACTCTGGCGCGTCATGATCCTCGGTCTGTTGTTGCTGGCTCTGGTTTTCTTCAGCACGACGGGTGGATGAGCGGTGGCGCCCTGCCAGCCGTTCATGTCCCGGTCGTTGATTGGCCGAGGCGAAAGCGCATTTCCGGGGTGTAGAAACAGAAAGTGTTGCGGCCTGCCGATTTGGCTTCGTACATTGCCAGATCGGCCTGTTTGAGTAACTCGAACGAATCCTCCAGATGGTCGGAGAAGAGGGTGATGCCGATGCTTGCCGTACATTGGTGAACATGCCCGGCAAGGTCGTATGGGCGTTCGAGGACGCCGAGAATCTTTTGTCCGACGACCATGGCCTGCGTAATCGATTCCTCGATGATGGTACTCAGGTCAACGAGCATGACGACAAATTCGTCGCCGCCAAAGCGCGAGGCTGTGTCGCCCTCGCGGATGACCGAGGAAAGGCGTTGCGCCGCCTGTTGCAGGAGAAGATCTCCCTTGTCGTGTCCCCGGCTGTCGTTGAGGGCTTTCAGGTTGTCCAAGTCGATGAACAGGATCGCCCCCTGGCGCGCATTACGGGTGCTCGATGCCATCGCCTGTTGCAGGCGGTCGAGTAGCAGACGCCGGTTGGGCAGACGGGTGAGCGGATCATAAAAAGCCAGGTGCATGATTTCATCCTCGGCGGCTTTTCGCCCGGTGATGTCGGTCAGGGTAGCGACATAGTGGCTGGTTTGTCCGCGGCCATCCCTGACTGCGGTGATGGTTAACCATTCGGGGTAAATTTCGCCATTCTTGCGCCGGTTCCAGATTTCTCCCTGCCATGCGCCGTTTTGACCGATCTGTTTCCACATCGCTTCGTAGAACGCTTGGTCGTGGCGGCCGGATTTCAGGATACGCGGAGTTTTTCCCACGACCTCCTCACACCGATATCCGGTGACCTGGGTAAATGCCGGATTGACACGCAGGATGTTTTCTGCGGCATCGGTGATCAGCATTCCTTCCTGCGATTCAAAGGCCGTTGCGGCAATGCGTAGTTCTTCCTCGGCCTGCTTCAGTTCGGTGATGTCCTGTGTCGTACCGAGGCCACGCAGCGGCTGACCCGCCGCGTCGAATTCGATGCGAGCGTACTGGCGTATCCAGCGGATTCTCCCCCCGCTGCGGATGCGATGTTCATGGAAAAGCGGTTTGCCTTTCAGGGCACGGTGCCAATCGCGCCGAATCCTGGCCATGTCGTCCGGATGGACAAGGGCGAGATAGTCCTGTGGCGAGGCGTGCGCTCCTTCCGGCAGCGAGAAGATGCGACAGGTTTCGTCCGATAGGGCGATATCTTCGCGAGAAAGATCGTAGACCCAGTTGCCGATGTGGGAGATTGATTGAGCCGTGTTCAGATCGGCCAGCATCGCTTGGCTGCGGGAAGCGCTGGCCGCGATTTCGCGCAGACGCCTCTCGTATGCGCAGCACAGGATGGCGGGCAACATGAGGAGCGAGATCGTGGCAAGCAGCGGATGCTCCGCCAGGAAAAGCGAGATGGCTAGCGAAAGCGTGGCAATAAGTGAAAGCAGAGGGAGGACGATGCACGCGAGCTTTTTCAGGCGAGCGCAAACAGTCCCAAGCGTCAGTTGTGGAATGGGCTCTCGTTCGACAGGAGAAAATTCATCGTTCATGTGCGCGGAGGCATTTTCCTTTCTCCAACCACTATAGACCAGAGGCCGCCGATTGCTGGCCTTAACGGGTGCTCCACGGGTACTTTGTGTTATCAGGTTATCGGCCTGTTATCAGGGGACAGCCAGGCGTCGCGATACCTCGTTCCGCGGTGCTTTACGGTTTAAAAAAAGGAGGTCTGACCCGAATGGCGCTGCACAAGAAACCAGAATCGTTGCCGAGACGAACGCCTCGCTCTGCCGCTCAATACCGCAGAAACTCGCGGCGCGCCGTTTCCCAGGCCTGTTCGTCGGGGCGGCTCAGTGCGTCGAGATCGGCGGGCGTGGCTTCGGCATCGTCAACCCAGGACCGCAGCAGCGGACTGCCATTGATCAGGTCTATCGCTAGCCGCTGGTGTTCGTACTCATAGGCAAAATCGCGCCATAGCGGGTAATCCGGCTGCAGCCGGCGCAAAGCCTTGAAAGCCAGGCTCTGCAAGCGCCAGGGGCGGAAATCGGCGTGCCGGTAGGCACCGTCCTCGACATGAATCTGCACACCATGGCACAGCGTCCCTGCGTGTTTGTGAAAGGTCGGCTCGAACCAGCAGTCGCGCAACCGGCAGCCGTTCAGCCAGTTCGGTGCCAGCGCCTGCATTTCGCCGATCAGGGCGCGAGCGTCGATATCCGGTGCGCCGAACACTTCCAGCGGGCGCGTTGTGCCGCGCCCTTCCGAGAGGGTTGTGCCTTCGAGCATGACGGTACCGGCATAGCAGCGCGCCATCGAGAGATTGGGGGCATTCGGGCTGGGGTTGATCCAGGAACGTTCGCCGAGTGGCCAGCCGAAACCGGGCGCAGCGTCGGGCTGCCAGCCCTGCATGCCGATCACCTGGCAATCGACATCGAGCTTTAACGTAGCGACGAACCAGAGTGCCAGCTCGCCCATGGTCAGACCGTGACGCATGGGTAAGGCGCCTGCGCCGACGAAACTCTCCCAGCCGGGGCGCAACAGCAGCCCTTCGACCGGGCGGCCGGCCGGGTTGGGGCGGTCCAGTATCCAGACGCTCTTGCCGTGTGTGGCAGCGGCTTCGAGCATGTAGCGCAGGGTGGTGATGAAGGTATAGATGCGGCAGCCAAGGTCCTGCAGGTCGATCAGCAGGACGTCAAAGCAATCCAGCATGGCCGTGGTCGGGCGGCGAACTTCACCATACAGGCTGAAAACCGGGATACCGTGCATGGGATCGAGAAAATCGGGCGACTCGACCATGTTGTCCTGTTTGTCGCCGCGCAGCCCGTGTTGGGGGCCGAAGGCGGCCGTGAGCTTCAGATCAGGCAAGGCCGCCAGCGCATCAAGAGCGTGCGTGAGATCGGCCGTGACCGAGGCCGGGTGCGCCAGCAGCGCGACGTGTCGCCCGTGCAGGGGGCGGCGCAGGGACGGGTCGGCAAGCAGGCGGTCAAGTCCGAACTGGATGGCGGGCATCGTGGTGTTCTCTGTTGTTTTCAGGTGTTTTTGTGCGGCACCGGCAATTCAAGCGTAAAGCCGTCACGGTGATGAAAATCGGGGGTTGGTAAAGGGTGATGCAGCGCCCAATAGCTGCGATTCCCGTCTTGTGTGTCGTTGCTTTCGATGACCGCCGATAGGCCGATGTGCAGGCCGGTGCCGGGTGGCGGCAGGGCGGCTGGGTCGACGGTGACGTTCAGTTGCAGATGTCCGGCCGAGAGTACGCAGTTGCTGTGCGGCGCCGGTGTCGCAAGCGCGTTGTCGTCAGGCTGTCGGTAGGAGGCGAAAGCGTAGGTCGCCCACTGCCCGGACGGCGAAAAATTGAATTCCCGGTAGGCGCGCTCTCCTATCACGGCGACAAAGGCCTCGAAACAGGTGTGTTCCCAGAGCCGGTCACTGCGGCAGGCGGGCCGGGAGGGCGGTAGGTGCAGGCGGGATATGTCGCCGTCGAGCCGGTAGACGAGTTTCAGGGCGCCGTCGGGAAGACGCGATGCTTCGGCGCTCAGGGCGCGGATTGCGGGCGATGAGTACACAGGATGGCAAACGAGTGCAAGTGAGGATTCCGCTGCGGGAGAGGACATGATGGGCGCGCACGCTGATGGGCAAAGACAGGCAGGGGGGATTCTAAATCAGTTCCATGGTCTTGTTCGCGTGCGCAGCGAATCTGCCTCGCGCATGGGCAAGAAAATTGCCGCCTGGCTGTCTGAGCATTTGACAGGGCTGCGGAGGTCGAAGATACTTGCGCACAAGGAAACTTTGGCGGGTCGCTCCACTTGGCTGTCGTAACAAGAATCGCATCAGAAAACGGCGGGCAGGTGCAGCCTGAGGCGGGGAGTTAAAAAACGGTTGCCAGGACACCTGGTTCTGTCAGCCTGGATCATTGTTCAATACAGAAGATGAATTTGGCGCAGGGCGCCACGAGGAGACTCTGATGGCTGTACTGGATTGGATTAAGGGCTTGTTTGCCGGAAAGGGCAAGAACCTGGGCTCGCTCAACACAGCCTGGGTGATGGACAAGATCACCATGTCCGCCGAATCCGACGAGCAGCTCAAACCCTTGCCGGTGATTGGCCATCTTCCCGCCCGCAAACAGATGGGCCTGCTGCTGGCGGTGATGATCGTCGCTTCGGCGCTGTTTCTGACCATCGCCTTCATGTCTTTCCAGAGTTCCAGCCGCAATGCTGAAATGCGTGCTATCTCGACCGAGATGCAGATGCTTTCGCAACGCCTCGCCCGCGGTATCACGCAGGCCATGCTGGGAAGTGGCGAAGGCTTCGAGATTATCGAAAACGCCTACATTCGTTTTGGTACCAATCTGCTGGTGCTCGAAGACAAGACCAGTTACCTGCTCGGCAAGCCCACCGAACTGGAGGATATCCGTCAGATCTGGGACAACGCTTTCCGTCCCGACGAAGGCAAGCTTTCCATTTCCTCGCTCCTTGACCAGAAAACCAACCTGGTTTCCATGGCCGCGCTGGTGGCGCAGGCCAACCTCACCGATACGGTGCTGTCCAAACAGACGCGCGAGTTTGCCCAGTTGGCGGTGAGCAGATTATCGACCCGGGAGCAGGCTGCCGCAGCCAAGCTGCCTTTGTATGCCACGCAGGTGGCGCGGTATACCAACTCGCTGATTTCCGGCGAATCGTACAACCCGGAATGGGTTCCCCAGCTCTCCGCCAGCATGGACTTCTTCAACCTGCTGGCGATGGCCTTCAAGGATGGTGATCCGGCGCAGGGCATCGCGCCGGTGAGCGATCCCGAACTGGTGCGCCTGATCGGGCAGATTCTCGAAAGTTCGAAGGCGTATGACAACCTGCTCGACATGTTGCGCCGCAACAATCAGGGGATGGTCGATGCGCGGAACATCAGCTTGTCGATCCTGCGTGATACCGAATTCTTGCTGGAAGACACGACCAAGCTTGCCGAAGTCTATGAAATCAATACCCGCACCCGGGTTTCCTCGACTGTGGAAATCATCATGGCGGCGATTGCTCTGGGCGCGCTTTACCTTCTGGTGCGGGTGTTCAACCAGGAAGCCGTGCGGCGGCGTCTGCAGTCCGAGAACGAGAACCGCACTAACCAGGAAGCCATTCTGCGCTTGCTCAACGACATGGCGGATCTTGCTGACGGTGACTTGACCGTGCGGGCGGTGGTGACGGAAAACGTGACCGGGGCCATTGCCGACTCGATCAACTATACGATTGAAGAACTACGCTCGCTGATTGCCGAGATTAACCGCGCTTCCGAGCAGGTGACACGGGTGTCCGGACAGGCGCAGCAGATTTCCGGCGAACTGCTGAATGCCGCCGAGAAACAGTCGAAGGAAATTGAAGACACCAACCAGGCGGTCAGTCAGATCGTGCACTCGATTCAGGGGGTGTCGAGTTCGGCTTCCGAATCCTCGAAGGTGGCGCACGCTTCGCTGTCTGCCGCCGAGCAGGGTGCCGAGGCGGTGAACAACCAGATCAAGGGGATGAACGAAATCCGCGAACAGATTCAGGAGACCGCCAAACGGATCAAGCGACTTGGTGAATCCTCGCAGGAGATCGGTGAAATCGTGGAACTGATTTCCGACATTACCGAACAGACCAACGTTCTGGCGCTGAATGCGGCGATTCAGGCGGCGGCGGCCGGCGAAGCCGGGCGTGGTTTCTCGGTGGTTGCAGAGGAAGTGCAGCGACTGGCCGAACGCTCTGGTGAGGCGACCAAACAGATCGGCGCGATCGTGAAGACCATTCAGGCCGACACGCACGACGCCGTGGCCGCTATGGAATTGTCCACGCAGGGCGTGGTTGAAGGCGCCAAGCTGTCCGATGCGGCGGGTACCGCGCTCGGCGAGATCGGACAGGTTTCACGCGAACTGGCGCGCCTGATCGAATCGATCGCGCATGAGACGGAAGACCAGACCAAGCTCGCTTCCCGGGTGAATACCTCGATGCGCGACATTCTGGCGATTACTGAGCAGACCACGAACGGAACCAAACTTTCCGCCGAAGCGGTTGGCCAGCTGGCCACGCTGGCGTCGGAACTGAAGAGTTCGGTGTCCGGCTTCAAACTGTAAGGAAGAATCCGCCTATCGGTACCCGGGCCGGAAGATGCCGGTGTTGGCGTCTTCCGACTCAGCCCTGGCTCAGCCCTTTTCCTGTGCCAGATTGTTAGCCCAGCAAAAGGCCTGGCCGAGCGATTGTTCGAGCAATTCCGAGGTGATTCCGGAACAACGCGCCAATGCCTCGTCGATCAGTGCCGGGTCGCTCTGCTCGGTGCTCTCCACCAGTTGCAGCAGCGCGCCATGCGCTCCGCCGTAGCCGTCCAGCGCCTGTCTGACACGCGCGGCGATGGGCAACTGGTCGATGATTTCGCTCATCGGCATGCCCAGCAACACCGGCATCAGCGACATGATGCCGACCATGAATGCCTGTTCGACGAATTCGCGCGAACGCGCTGGCGTGTGCCCGGCCAGCAGTTCCATCAGACGTCCGCGTGTGGCGGCCAGCGGAAGCAGGGGGTTCGTGCCGGTAGAAGCGGTCTGCGGATGGGTGTACATCAGTAATTGCAGCCAGCGCTGCAAGGGTTTGCGTCCGAGCAAGGTAATCGCATGTCGCAGCGACGTCACCTTGACCGCCAGTCCGCTGCCGACCGAGTTGGTCAGGCGCAGCAGATTGACGGTTAGTCCCGGTTCGAGTTTGAATGCGTTTTCTATTTCCGATGTTTCCGCATCTTCCATGACCAGTGCCAGAAGGCGCATCAAGGCCAGTTGCGAGGCGCTCAGCTTCTTGCCGATGATGATTGTCGGCCGGGCAAAGAAATAGCCCTGAAAGAGCGAAAACCCGAGATTGCGGCAGAGCGCGAACTGTTCGATGGTTTCGACTTTTTCGGCCAGCAATTGCTTGCCCAGCGAGCCAACCTGTCCGACCAGTGTGCGCAGTTTCTCCCCATCCATGCGCACGATGTCGATCTTGATGATATCCATCAGGTCGAGAAAAGCACGATCTTTTTCATCGAAGCAGGTCAGGTCGTCGATGGCCAGGGTGAATCCGGTGTGGCGGAGCTGTCGGCAACGCTCCATGACCTCGGCGCTCGGGGGGATGTTTTCCAGCAGTTCGAGCACCACGTGCGACGCGGGCAGCGCCTCGATCAGTTCGCTGAACAGGAATTCATGGTCGACATTGATGAAGCTGCGATAGGGGCCGAGGGCGTGGTCGATCGATATTTCGGCAAAGGCGTTGGCGATGACGGTTGCCGTGGCGCGGGTTGGGTCGTCGATTTCGGCGCGGTTGCCGGTAGCCGGATCGCCGTTGCGGAAAAGCAGTTCGTAGGCCTGCAGTTGCTGGTCACGACCGAGAATTGGCTGGCGACCGAGGAAAATGGGCTGATGTGGGGTTTCACTCATGGGCTGTCGGAAATGAGTCGGTGGTTAAGGGGTGGGCGGTGAAGGTGCCGCGGCTTTCTTGGGCAGGATCGACTCCTGCGCCAGACCGTTGGCCCAGGTGAGCGCTCGGGCGAGGCAGGAATTGGCGTAATGGACGGTGATTTGCGGATAGTGCCGTAAAAGTCTCGTCGCCAAGCACAGTTCGCCGGGATTTTCCGGATCTTCCAAGGCTTCGATCAGGCGCAGCAGATCGCCGAGGACGCCCTGGTGCTGGCTCAGAGCCGCATGAACCTGTTCGGTGACGGGCAGGCGGACGAGAGCCTCCTCGATGCTTTTTCCCATCAGGCAGGGCATGAGCGACAGAATGCCGACCATGTAGGCTTGGTCGATCAATTCGCGGCCTCCGGCAACGACCTGCGGCGTTTTATCGACCAGCAGTTCGAGCAGGCGCCCGCGCGTCGCCGCCAGTTGCAGCAGCGGGTTGGCCGCCTGCCCGGTGTCCGATGCGCTGCTGTACATGAGCAATTGCAGCCAGCGCAGTATCTGTCGGCGTCCGAGCAGGGAAATGGCGTGATTGATCGAGGTGATGCGCGTGCTCATGCCGCTGCTGGCGGAATTGGTCAGGCGCAGCAGGTTGAGGGTTAGTAGCGGTTCCTGCTTGAAGACGTGTTCCATTTCGCGCGTGTCGGCGTCCTGGTTGAGCAGGGCGATGAGGTCGAGCAGCGATAGCAGAGAAGGGTGCAGTGGCTTGTTTGCCATGATGTTTGGATGGGCATAGTACGCGCCCTGGAACAGCTCGAAACCGAGTGTCTGGGCAAACAGCATCTGTTCCTGGCGTTCGACTCGTTCAGCCAGAAGGGTCTTGTCGAACGGGCGCAGGCGGTTGATCAGCGGCTGCAGGTCTTCACGGTGCTGATCCGCGATATCGACCCTGATGAATTGGGCACGCCTGAACAGCGGCGCGTCCACCACCAGCGTATCCGCCTTTACCTTGAGCGCCAGGGCAAACCCCTGGTCGTGCAGTTGCGTGCAGCGTTCGATAACGTCCTTCTGTACCGCGATGTCTTCGTCGACATCGAGGACCATGGTTTTTCTGGGCAGGGCGTCGATCCTGTCGCAGAAAAGCAGGTCGCGGCCAGCATTGACAAATCCGCGGCAGGCGCCCAATGCCTTCTCCAGCGAGAATTCCAGCACTGTCTCGACGATGGTTGCCGGGGTGGGCGGCGTGCTTTCCTTGCCGGCGTCGTCTTCGTTGTCTCCGGTGCCAACAGCACGAAAGCTCAGCGCATAAGCGAACAGGTGCTGGTTGCGGTCGAGAACCGCCTGGCGGCCAAGCAAGACGTGTTGCGGATCAGTATCGGACATGGCGGTCTCCGGGGCATTCATTGTATGCGCTGCCCTGCATGCTTGTATCTTAGCACCGCCCGTCGCCGGTCTCGTCCCGCGTGGCATGTGCCGTTCTTTTGTGCCAATTTTTACGTTGTAGCAAGGCGCAGACATTGATAAGCGGCCATCGACTTTCTTGTTGACCCCCGGACAGTTTTTAACTAACCTCAGCCGAGTTTTTGCTTACTGTTCACCCGATTCGAAGGAGGTTGCGCCGATGCAAAAAACGACCCTGTTCAAGTTCTCTGCCCTCGCCTTGTTGGCGGCGGCTCTTTCCGCTCCCGTGGCTGCGGCCGGGAATACGATCAAGATCGGTGTGGCCGGCCCGCACAGCGGTGATCTGGCGCCTTATGGTCTGCCGTCGAAGGAAGCGGCGGAAATGGTCGTAGCGGAAACGAATGCCAGGGGGGGAGTCAATGGCAAGCAGATCGAGCTGCTGATCAGCGATGACCAGTGCAAGCCCGAACTGGCCACCAACGTGGCGACCAAACTGGTTTCTGAAGGGGCGCAGATGGTGATCGGGCACGTCTGCTCGGGCGCTGCCAAGGCGACGGTTGGCATCTACAAAGGGGCGAAGATCATCGCCATCAGTCCCTCGGCGACAACGCCACCGCTGACCAAGAGCCGTGAATATCCGAATTTCTACCGTACCATTGCCGCCGATGACGATCAGGCCATCCTCGCCGCGTCTTTCGTCACTGACAAGCTGAAGGCGAGGAAGATCGCCATCGTGCATGACAAGGGCGATTACGGCAAAGGTTTTGCCGATTTCTGCAAGGTTGCCATCGAGAAGGGCGGACAGGCCAAGGTGGTCATGTACGAAGGCATCCAGCCGGGGGCGATGGACTATTCGGCGGTCATCCAGAAACTGCGTGCCGAAGGCGCCGATGCCGTCGTTTTCGGGGGGTATCATCCGGAAGCCTCGAAGCTTTTGTCGCTGATGAACAAGAAGAAGATCAAGCTGCCTTTCGTCGGCCCCGACGGACTCAAGGGTGACGGTTTCCTCAAGATCGCCGGCAAGGATGCCGAAGGCGTGTATGCCACAGGCCCGATGGACGTCAGCAAGTTCCCCCTCAACATCAAGGCGCACGCCGACTACAAGGCCAAATACGGCAAGGAGCCGGGAACGTTTTTCGATCAGGCGTATGCAGCGACGCAGGCGGCGGTCAATGCCATCAAGGTGGCCGGTGGTACCGACTACGAGGCGCTCGGCAAGGCGCTCAGGAACAGCCAGGTGGACACCTCGCTGGGCAAGATCAAGTTCGACGCCAAGGGCGATGCGCAGGGCGTTGGCTTCTCGGTCTTCCAGGTCAGGAACGGCGTTTTCGTCGAGGTCAAGTAACAGGATGTTGTTTTTCTTTCAGCCGGGAGGCGGTCGCTGACCCCCTCCCGGTTTTCAATTCGCCGGCGGTTGCTTTGCTTCACTTGCTGTTCTGATTTTCCCGATGTTTATTTTTTCCTTCGATAACGGGCCAGGCATGGATATTGAGTATCTGTTTGAATTGCTGTGCGGCGGCATGGTCAAGGGTAGTATCTATGCGCTTATTGCGCTCGGCTACACGATGGTCTACGGCATCATCCAGCTGATCAATTTCGCCCACGGCGAAATCTACATGATCGGCGCTTTTGTCGCCTTCATCGTTGCCGGTATCATGAGCCTGAGCGGCTTTAACGGACTGACTGTTCTGGTTCTGGCGGCAGTGGTGGCCGTAATCTACGCGGCGGCGTATGGCTATACCCTGGAGAAAATCGCCTATCGGCCGTTGCGCAGTGCGTCGCGTCTCTCGCCGCTGATCAGCGCCATCGGCGCTTCGATTTTTCTCATGAACTACGTGCAGCTGGCACAGACGCCGGATTTCCTGCCGTTTCCCGAGCTGGTTTCCGATTTCTCTTCTCTTGAGCCGCTGGCACGTTATCTGAGTTCGGTCGATCTGGTGATCCTTGGGGTCACCACGCTGACAATGATTGCCCTGACGCTGCTGATCAAATACACGCGCATTGGCAAGGCGATGCGTGCCACACAGCAGGATATGGTCATGGCGCGTCTGGTCGGAATCAATGTCGACCGGGTGATTTCGGCGACCTTCGTCATCGGTTCATTCCTCGCCGCCATTGCCGGTGTGCTGATCGCTTCGCGCACCGGGCAGATCAACAGCGCCATCGGCTTCATGGCCGGCCTCAAGGCCTTTACCGCCGCCGTGCTCGGCGGTATCGGCAACATTCCTGGCGCGGTGCTTGGCGGGTTGGTTCTCGGCGTGGCCGAGACGCTTGGCGCAGGCTATATCTCCAGCGCCTACGAGGATGTGTTCGCCTTCGGTCTGTTGGTGCTGATTCTCATCCTGCGTCCCGCCGGACTGCTCGGCAAGGCGGTCAGGCAAAAGGTCTGAGGAGAGAAAATGACGCATCTGAAACGTTCTCTGGCCATCGGCTTGTGGTTCATGTTCCTGTCCCTGCCGCTGATGGTGGTCAGGGTCAATACCCTCCGCAATGAAATCGAGTGGCGCTGGTCGAATCTGCTGTGGGTGGGCGTCTGCGCTTTTACCGTTGCCTGGATGTGGCAGACCCTGATCGAGCGGCGCATCGCCCGTCGCGCGCTGATCGTTGCCGAAACCCATCCGGTGGTGGGAAAACCTTCGCTGATGCAGCGTTTGGGGGACGATCCGCGCCTGAACCGGCGCCTGTGGCTTGCGGCGGCGGTGGTGGCGATGCTGTTTCCCTGGCTGGTGTCGAGCGGACAAAGCTACTACCACGTCAACGTCATGATCAGCGCCCTGATTTTCGTGGTCCTCGGTCTGGGCCTCAACATCACCGTCGGTCTTGCCGGCCTGCTCGACCTAGGCTACATCGCCTTCTTCGCCGTCGGTTCCTACACCTATGCCTTGCTCAGCAAGAATTTCGATCTTGGCTTCTGGACCTGTCTGCCGCTTGGCGGCGTGATGGGGGCGCTGTTCGGCATTATCCTCGGCTTCCCGATCCTGCGCCTGCGTGGCGATTATCTGGCTATTGTGACCCTCGGCTTCGGTTCGATCACCAAGATCGTTCTTGAAAACTGGGATTCGGCGTTCGGTGGCGCGGCCGGGCTGGCCGACATTCCGCGTCCGGAGTTGTTTGGTCTTGCGCTCGATGGGCGGGGGAAAGCGGTTTATGTCTATTACATCGTTCTGGCGCTGGTGGCGCTGACCGTTTTTGTCACCGGCCGATTGAAGAATTCGCGCATCGGCCGCGCCTGGATGGCGCTGCGCGAGGACGAAATCGCCTGCGTGGCGATGGGTATCGATATGGCGCGCACCAAACTCTCTGCCTATGCTCTTGGCGCTTTCTGGGCCGGTCTCGTCGGCGTGGTGTTTGCCGCGCACAACAACTTCATCAATCCCGACAGCTTTACCTTCATGGATTCGGCAATGATTCTGTCGATGGTCGTTCTCGGCGGCATGGGGTCGATCATCGGCGTAATCATCGCCGCGCTGGCGCTCAAGCTGTTGCCCGAATACCTGCGCGCTTTTGCCGAATACCGCATGCTGGTGTTCGGGGCGGTGATGGTGCTGATGATGATTTTCCGGCCGCAGGGACTGATCAGCGATGTGCGGCGCAAGTATGAATCCGAAACCGTCGAGGGGGGGCACGACGATGGCGGAAAATAAACGGACAAAGCTGCTTGAAGTCAGCGGCCTGAGCATGAGTTTTGGCGGGCTGCGCGCCATTGAGAACGTGAGCCTCGATATCTTTGCCAGCGAGATTGTCGCCCTGATCGGCCCCAATGGCGCGGGCAAGACGACGTTTTTCAACTGTGTCACCGGCATCTACACGCCGACGGCCGGGGAGGTCACGATTCATCCGCCGGGCGCTGCCAGTCGTCGCCTCAATGGCATGAAGCCGAACCGCATCACCTCGCTCGGCATGGCCCGGACCTTCCAGAATATCCGCCTGTTTCCGGCCATGACCGTGCTGGAGAATGTCATGATCGGTCGCCACTGCCGGACGGGGACCACTATTCTTGATGCCATTCTCGGCACCCGGAAAGCCGCGCGCGAGGAGCGTGAAACGGTCGACAAGAGCTACCGGCTGCTGGAGAAAGTCGGACTGGCCGATGTCGCCGACGAGTTTTCCCGCAATCTTTCGTATGGTGCCCAGCGACGTCTGGAGATTGCCCGGGCGATGGCTACCGATCCTTTCCTGCTGCTGCTCGATGAGCCGGCCGCCGGGATGAACCCGCAGGAAACCCGCGAGCTGGATGAGCTGATCGTGCGCATCCGCAATGAAGAAAAACTCGCCATCCTGCTGATCGAACACGACATGAAACTGGTGATGAACATCTCCGACCGTATCTATGTGATGGAATACGGCAAGGAAATTGCCCAGGGAACCCCACGGGAGATCAAGGAAAACCCGAAGGTGATCGAGGCCTATCTCGGTGAGGAAGTCCATGCTTGAAGTACGCAACATCCAGACCTATTACGGCAACATCCAGGCGCTCAAGAACGTCTCGCTGAATATCAATGAGGGGGAAATCGTTACCCTGATCGGCGCTAACGGGGCGGGCAAGAGCACCACCCTGATGTCGATTTGCGGGGTGACTCCGCCGCGTCATGGCGAGATCCTCTTCCGTGGCCAGCCGATCCATCAACGGGGCGCCGATCAGATTGTCAGCCTGGGCATCTGCCAGGTACCGGAAGGCCGGCATATTTTTCCGCAGATGAGCGTGCTGGAAAATCTGGAGATGGGAGCCTACCTGCGGCACGACAAGGCCGCGATCAAGGCCGACATCGAACATGCATTCGAGCGTTTTCCGATTCTCGGCAAGCGTCGTCACCAGGCCGGCGGTACGCTGTCTGGCGGCGAGCAGCAGATGCTGGCCATCTCGCGTGCCTTGCTGGCACGTCCGGCGCTGCTGCTGCTCGATGAACCCTCGCTCGGGTTGGCGCCGCTGATCATCAAGCAGATTTTCGAGATCATCAAGAAGATCAACAGCGAGAGCAACACCACGGTTTTTCTGGTCGAACAGAATGCCCACCAGGCGCTCAAGATTGCTGATCGCGGCTACGTCATGGAAAATGGCGCCATTACCTTGGAAGATTGCGCCGAGAAACTGCTCGATAACGAGAACGTCAAGCGGGCGTATCTTGGCCTGTGAGGCTGATCACGTTGCACTATGGCGCGCTTTCCGCTGCTGTCGCTGCGGTTTGTTGATCGCGCATGCTTCTGATAGAATGCGGCCTCTTCTGGAGAGGTGGATGAGTGGTTTAAGTCGCACGCC
>CAYTWY010000005.1:0-4730 GCA_964440925.1 uncultured Propionivibrio sp.
AAACCCGGCGTTCCGCCTCGTTGAGCGGGAGATCGTCCTGTTGCTTTTGGGCAAGAACCTGGATGTAGGCGTCGGGGCTGGCGGTGAACATCAGGAGCTGCCCAATGTCGTGCAGTAATCCGCCGGTGAACGCCAGTTCGGTGTTCATGCCGATCTTTTTGGCCAGCACGCGGGCGCAGGTAGCTACGCCGAGAGAATGCCGCCACAGCATCCGCGCATCGAAAAAAGCGCTGTGGTTGTCGTAGCGGTAAATCAGTGCGGAAGCCAGGATGATGCAGACAATCCGGTCGACGCCAAGAACGAGAAAGGCCTGTTTTGCGGAAAGGATCGGGGTCGATAGCCCGGCGCCGACCGAATTGGCTGCCGCCAGAAGACGGGCGACAATGGCCGGGTCGGAATTGATGTGATGTGCGATCTTGTCGGCGTCGCTTTCCTCGTCACTCAAGGCGCGGGTCAGGTAGCCGACGACTTCGGGCAGCGAAGGCAGGGTTTTTGCATGGTGCAGGAGTTCGTTGAGTCCGGGTGGATTCATTTGACGTTCTCCTGCCGGAAACTGAGGACGGCGGCACGCAAGGTGTCGCGTGCGGCGCTCCCCTCTCCCCGGAAGATGTAATTGACCCGCGCTTCGACTGCCGCCAGCTCGATGGCGATGGTTTGTTCGCTGCGCGTATCGAGCACGAGCACGGACACGGTCTCGATGCCGCGCCGGATGAGTTTTTCCAGCATCGGGGCGTCGAGTACGCTTCCTGCCGCCAGCAAGGCATGTCCGTCGCGCGTGAGGATATCGTTGGCCAGGGTCATCCCCGGAGCGATGCGCCCCGGGACAAGGCAAACAATCCGTGTTTTCATCGATTTCTCCTGTGCCTTCTCATCTGCATAGAGAACATGCCGGAACCAACGCGCCTATTGTTGCACAGAGGCGAAGCAAAATGTCCTAGAACGTGCGCATGATTTGCCGCTGCGTTGTTTTTTTATGTGGCGTCTGCGTGGCGAAAAAAAAGCCGGCATGGTTGCCGGCTTTTTTGGGTTGGAGCAGAAGCTCAGTTTTCGATGCGCATCGAATAGAAGCTGCGATACACGAAAATGAAGTTCAGCGCCATGAAGACTCCGGCCAAGGCCCACGACAGTCCTTGCTGTCCCTGACCCACCATGCCGACCGCCATTTCAACGGCCAGCAGGCCGAACAGGGTGGTGAATTTGATGATCGGATTCATGGCCACGGAAGAGGTGTCCTTGAACGGATCGCCAACCGTGTCGCCGACTACCGACGCGGCGTGCAGTTCGGTGCCCTTGGCGCGTAGCTCGGTTTCGACGATCTTCTTGGCGTTATCCCAGGCGCCGCCGGCGTTGGCCATGAACACAGCCTGATAGAGACCGACGATGGCCAGCGAGATCAGGTAGCCGATGAAGAAGAACGGTTCGATGAACGCGCAGCCCAGGGTGCCGAAGAAGACGGCCATGAAGATGTTGAACATGCCTTTCTGTGCATACTGCGTGCAGATGGCCACGACTTTCTTGCTGTCCTCGACTTTGGCCTTGGTGGCGCCCTCGTCAAGCTTCATGTTGTTCTTGATGAACTCGACCGCGCGGTAGGCGCCGGTCGACACGGCTTGCGTCGATGCTCCGGAGAACCAGAAAATCGTCGCGCCACCCGAGATCAGACCGAGCAGGAAGGGAGCATGCAGCATCGACAGGTGGCTGACGCCGACAGCATCGCTCAGTCCGTTGGTCAGCAGCATGATGATCGAGAAGACCATGGTGGCGGCTCCGACCACGGCGGTGCCGATCAGCACGGGCTTGGCCGTGGCCTTGAAGGTGTTGCCGCAACCGTCGTTTTCTTCGAGCAGTTCCTTGGCTTTTTCGAAGTTGATGTTGATGCCGAAAGCGTCCTTGATTTCCGCGCCGATGCCGGGAATCTGTTCGATCGTCGACAGTTCATAAACGGACTGGGCGTTGTCGGTGACCGGGCCATAGCTATCGACGGCGATGGTCACCGGGCCCATGCCGAGGAAGCCGAAAGCGACGAGGCCGAAGGAGAACACCGCGGCCATGATACCGCCCTTGGCCGGATCGGCGTTGATCACCAGCGACAGATCGCCTTGCGAAACCAGGTACGCGCCGGCCATCAGGGCGACGATCACTACACCCATCCAGAACGCGGAGAAATTGCCCGCGGTGAGACCGGACAGAATGTTCAGGCTCGCACCGCCTTCACGCGAAGCCGTGACGACTTCCTGCACGTGACGCGACTTGGTCGACGTAAACACCTTGACCACTTCCGGGATAATGGCGCCGGCCAGCGTACCGAAGGTGATGATCAGCGACAGTTGCCACCACAGGTTGGAATAAACCTCGCCGTTGATGGCGATGTTGCCGATCAGTGCCTTGGAAACGATGAAGGTGATGATCAGCGAAACGATCGAGGTAACCCAGACCAGCGAGGTCAGTGGCGCTTCAAAGTCGAATTTCGCCGACTTGCCGAATTTGATCTTCGAGACGATCTCGTTGCCGATGTAGGAAACGCCGGAGGCGATGATCATCATCACGCGCATCACGAAGATCCAGACCAGCAACTGGACCTGAACCGAAGCTTCGGGGACGGCGAGCAGGATGAAACTGACGAGAGCCACGCCGGTGACGCCGTAGGTCTCGAAACCGTCGGCGGTCGGGCCTACCGAGTCGCCGGCGTTGTCGCCGGTGCAGTCGGCAATGACGCCAGGGTTGCGCGGATCGTCTTCCTTGACCTTGAAGACAATTTTCATCAGGTCGGAACCGATGTCGGCGATCTTGGTGAAGATGCCGCCTGCGATCCGCAGAGCGGAGGCGCCGAGCGATTCGCCGATGGCGAAGCCGATGAAGCATTTGCCGGCGAGTTCTGGTGAGACGAAGAGCAGGATGCAGAGCATGATCAGAAGTTCGGTCGAGATCAGCATCATGCCGACCGAGATGCC
This sequence comes from uncultured Propionivibrio sp., assembly GCA_964440925.1. Classification (GTDB taxonomy): domain Bacteria; phylum Pseudomonadota; class Gammaproteobacteria; order Burkholderiales; family Rhodocyclaceae; genus Propionivibrio. Next base: position 2,952 of record CAYTWY010000005.1, read on the forward strand.
GGACTTCATCGGGATCGAATAGACCGGGAAAGGCTTGCCTTCGAGCGAGGCAAAGGCTGTGCGGCTATTGGCCAGCGTGTTGATGCGGATGCCGAACCAGGCCACGCCGAAGGAACCGGCGATACCGACCAGGGAGAAGGCCAGGATCAGGGCGACTTCGCTGGCAACCATGTGTTGTACCCAACCGAAGTAGGCGATGATGATGGTGCCGATGAACACCTCGAGCAGCAGGATGAACTTGCCCTGGTTGAGCATGTAGGTCTTGCAGGTTTCGTAGATGGTTTCGCTGACTTCGGCCATCGAATGATGGACGGGCAGGGATTTGACCTGGCGATAGACCACGGCGCCGAAAATCAGGCCGGCGACGCAGATGAGCAGGCCGTAGGTGAGCAGCGAGGCTCCGGTCATGCCGCCGAGAAAACTGGCCAAGGCAGTGTTGTTCAGATCCGGCAGAACCAGGTTGGCCTCGGAACTGGCGAAAGCCAGCGGCGAAGATGTGCCGAGCAGAAGCGCCGACAACCAAAGCAGCGGGGTTTGCAGCGCGCGCTTCAGTCTGGAGGCACCGGTTGTCGGTGACAGGCTGGAATGTTTCATTGCTGTATCCTTCAAGTAGTAATCAAAAAACGAAAAACAAAAACTTTTTCCAGAGGTTCTGGCCGATTCTCGATACACCGGTTACCCGCGCGAGACTCAGCGCATGCCGAACGAAAATGGATTGGTTACGTGAATATGTCAGGCCTTGTTGCAAATGACCGCTTTTGACCGGAGGCGAAGGGCATCCAACGCAGGACATCGTATTTTGGTAACGGGCAAAAAACGGGGGGAAAGTTTTCTTACCTATCCCCCCAATCCTGCAATGGTATCAAAGTTTACGGGCAAAGCCAATTTCCTGGCGCTTGAACGGTTATCGGCCGGTGTCGGTCAATAGGCGTCGTGGATGCCGCGGATTTGCCGCCGGGCCTTTTTGGTCGGGCGTCCGCGCAGGTCGCTGCCTAGAGGTGCGGCAAGGCGCAGGTTTTCCTCTGCGGCCATGCGCCGGGTATGGCTCTCGGAGGTTTCTTCATACAGTTGCCGCGCTTCGCAGGCCGGGAGGCGCTGTTCTCCGGGCAGAAGGACGCGGATCGTCCATTGCTGCCGGCCGAGTTTCAGGTCGATAAGGTCGCCGGGACGAATTTCACGCGCTGCCTTGGTGGCGCTACCGTTGAGCCGCACGTGCCCGGCGTGAATGGCTTGTGTGGCTAGGGCGCGGGTCTTGTAGAAGCGCGCCGCCCACAGCCATTTGTCGATCCGCAGGTGGGACGGCGTTTCTTTCAGGCTGGGCATTGAAGGCGGAGGTCGATGCCGGGTCGGATCAGAGTGGTTCGGCGTCGACGTTCAGGTGCGCTGAGGCTTCTTTGCGCGTGAAGCGGTCAAGGTAGATGTAGATGACCGGCGTCAGATAAAGTGTTAACAGTTGCGAAAGCATCAACCCTCCGACTACGGCCAGCCCGAGCGGCTGGCGGACTTCGGCGCCGGCGCCAATGCCCAGGGCGATCGGCAGCGTGCCGATGAGCGCGGCCATCGTCGTCATCATGATCGGGCGGAAGCGGATCAGGCAGGCCTGATAGATAGCCTCGAACGCCGGGATGTTTTCGCTACGTTGTTTTTCCAGAGCGAAGTCGATCATCATGATCGCGTTCTTTTTCACGATGCCGATCAGCATGATGATACCGACGAAGGCGTACAGACTCAGGTCGACACCGAAGATCAGCAGTGTGAGCAAGGCGCCGAGAGCGGCCG
>CAYTWY010000005.1:4740-38298 GCA_964440925.1 uncultured Propionivibrio sp.
GAAAGAATGGTCAGCGGATGGATGAAGCTCTCGTAAAGAATGCCAAGGACGATATAAACGACAAAAATGGCCACCATCAGAAGCATGCCGAGACCTTGCAGGGATTTCTGGAAAGCCTGTGCCGTCCCTTGCATGCCAGTGTTGAGCGAGACGGGAACGCGGATTTCCTGTTCGAGCGTCTTGATGCGGTCGACGGCTTCGCCCAGGGATGTTCCGGGCAGCAGATTGAACGAAATGGTGGCGGAGGGGAGTTGCCCTTCGTGATTGACCGTGAGTGCCTGGACGCTGCGGCGGACGCGGGTGACCGTGTCGAGCGGGATCAGTTTGCCACTCGTGGCGCGGACGTACAGCCGGGAGAGCATCGCCGGATCTTTCTGGAATTCCGGCATGACTTCGAGAATGACCTGGTACTGATCTGAGTCACTGTAGATGGTCGAAATCTGGCGCGAACTAAAGGCGCTTTGCAATGCATCCTCGACCTGGTTGAAGCTCAGTCCAAGGCTGGCAATTTTGTCGCGATCAATATCAAGTGTGACGACCGGGCTGGAATTGTTGACGTTGCTATTGACGTCGACAAACCCTGGCAACTGGCGGATTTTTTCCTTCAGGATGTCTGTCCATTGGTAAAGTTCGTTCAGGTCCGAGCCCTGCACCGTGTATTGGTATTGCCCGGAAGACTGTCTGCCGCCGATGCGGATCGGCGGCGGGTTGCGCATGGTGACCTTGATTCCCGGTACTGCGGCGAGCTTGGGACGCAATTTCTGGATGATTTCTTCGGCGGAAAGCTCGCGTTCATGGCGTGGCTTGAGCATGATGCTGAGCGACCCGGTATTCGGTGTGTTGCGCGCTCCGCCGCCGCCGACGGTCGACATGAAGGATCTGATGTTCGGATCCTTGGCCAAGATTGCGGCCACGGCGCGTTGGTGTGCGATCATGGCATTGAAGGAAGTGCCTTGTGCACTTTCCGTTGATGCCGAAATCTGTCCGCTGTCGCCGCTCGGCAGAAAATCTTTTGGAACCAGTGAGAAGAACACGCCGGTAAGGATGAAGGTGCCGGCGAAACAGGCCATGACCGTGCGCGGATGTGCCATGGCCTGCGTCAGGCTCTTTCTGTAGGCTGACAGGAGTGCGTCGAAGAAGTGTTCGAAAGCGCGGAAGGTGCGGCCGTGCTCTTCCGGATTGGTGTGCCGCAGGTAGCGGCTGCACAGCATCGGTGTGAGCGTTAGCGAGACCAGACCGGAAACCAGAATGGCGGCGCAGATAGTGACGGCGAATTCGTTCAGCAGGCGACCGACGATGCCGCCCATGAACAACAACGGGATAAAGACGGCGATCAGCGAGACGGTCATCGAGATGATGGTGAATCCGATTTCACGTGAACCGATGATGGCGGCATGTAAAGGGGTTTCGCCGAGTTCGATGTGGCGGGTGATATTCTCCAGCATGACGATGGCGTCGTCGACAACGAAGCCGACGGCCAGGGTAAGCGCGAGCAGCGAGAGGTTGTCCAGGCTGTAGCCAAAAGCGTACATGACGGCAAAGGTGCCGATGATCGAGATCGGAAGGGCAAGGGCGGGAATGACTGTGGCAGAGAGATTGCGCAGAAAGAGCAGGATGACGAGAATGACCAGAAAGCCGGCGATAAGGAGCGTGAGCTGGACATCGTCGATGCTTTCGCCGATTGACACGCTGCGGTCGTACAGCGTGGTCATGCTGATTGAGGCGGGAAGGCGAGCCTGGAAACTGGGCAATATTTCCTTGATCGCCTTGACGGTTTCGATGGTGTTGGCTCCCGGCTGCCGTTGCACGGACAGGACGATGGCGCGTTTGTCGACATTCCAGCTGGCGACGCGCTTGTTTTCGACGCTATCGGTAGGCGTGGCCACGTCTTCCAGGCGAATGGGGGCGCCGTTGCGCCAGGCGACGATCAGCGGACGGTAGGCGGCGGAGTTGGTCAGCTGGCCGTTGTCCTTGATGGAAAAACTTTGCCGGTCACCATCGATGCTGCCGATCGGCTGGTTGACGTTAGCCTGGGCAACGGCTTTCTGCAGTTCGTCGATGCCGATTTCGCGTGCTGCGAGCTGATCCGGGTTGGCGTAAATGCGAACAGCGTATTTTTGCGAGCCGTTAACATCTACCTGGGCTACCCCCTGAACGGTGGATAGACGCTGGGCCAGCTCGCTTTCCGCATATTCGTTGACAGCTGACAAGGGGAGCGTCGGCGAAGAAAGGGCGATGTAGAAGATTGGTGAGTCGGCGGGATTGACCTTACGGAAGGACGGCGGTGTGGACATGGACGACGGCAATTTGCGTTGTACGGCGGCGATGGCCGACTGCACGTCTTGTGCCGCGGCATCGATATTGCGATCGAGCGAAAACTGGAGGGTGATGGCTGTGGCGCCCTGCGAGCTTGTCGAACTCATCGAATCCAGACCGGCGATCGTCGAGAATTCACCTTCCAGAACCGCAGCAACCGCAGTGGCCATGGTTTCCGGGGAGGCGCCAGAGAGTCTGGCGTTGACTGAAATGGTGGGGAAATCGACATTCGGCAGTTCGGAAACCGGCAGGGCGCGGTAGGAAAGAATGCCGAAAATGACGAAAGCCACCATCAGCAAGGTGGTCATGACCGGGCGGCGGATACAGAGTTCGGGCAGGTTCATGGCGGAGGCTTATTTTTCCGGCTTGGGGGGTATTGCGACGGACCCGGCATCGCCATTCTTGTTGTCGGGTGAGATGGCCTCGCTGATTTTTACCTTCGCGCCGGGAATCAGACGGACATGGCCGTCGGTTACCACGATTTCCCCGGGGGAGACTCCGGTGCGAACGGCGGTTAATCCGGCATGCGTGACGATGGCTTCGACCTTGCGCATCTCGACCCGGTCATCTTCCTTGACGACATAGAGGAAGTTGCTTTCGACTCCTTGCTGAATGGCTTCGCTCGGAACGGTCAGTGCCTTTTTCAGGGTTTCTATGGTCAACGTGATGTTGAGAAATTGACCGGGGGTCAGCTTTTCGTCCTTGTTCGACAGCAGTGCTTTCATCTGGATGGTTCCCGTGGCGGTATCCACGGCGTTGTCGATGAAATAGACTTCTCCCTCGAAATGCTGGGATGGATCGGTCGTCAGGTTGGCGGTGACCTTGAGTTTCTCCGTGCGCATCGCGGCGCGCAGCTTGGACAGATGTTTCTCCGGAAGAGAAAAACCGATGAGCAGCGGGCGGACGTGATTGACCACGGCCAGTGCGGTGTCGTTGACCTTGACCGAAGAGCCAGGGAACACCAGGCGGGCACCGACGATGCCGTCAAAAGGGGCACGGATGGTTGTGTAGGAGAGTTGCGCTCTGGCGTAATCGGCGGCGGCCTGGCTGACCTGGAGGTTGGCTGAGGCCGCGGCTTCGTTGGTGCGGATGTCGTTCAGTTTTTCTTCGGAAACGAAGTTTTTCTCTCGGAGCGCCTTGTAACGCGAGGTGTCGGCTTTTGCCTTGGCGACGAGCGCGGCATCACGGGCCACGGTGGCTTCGGCCTGTTTGAGACGTGCCGCGAGGTCGGTGGGGTCGAGGCGGATCAGCACCTCGCCTTGCTTGACATGCTGTCCTTCGGTAAACAAGACCGCCGCGACCTGTCCATCCACTCTCGATTTCAGCACCACGCTTTCGAACGCTTCGGCGCGCCCGACGATTTTCAGCGAGACAGGGAGGTCCTGTTGCGTGACTTTTGCCGCCGCGATAGGAACGGCCTGCTCCGATTTTTTCTTGGAGCGCCCTTCCCCGCAGCCCGTCAGGGTGAGGAGACCGAGAAGCGGAAAGATGAAGTAGCGGGGGTTCATGGCAGCATGGTTTCCCTGAGGTAAAGATCTTCGATCGTTTCGCGTTGCCGGATCAGGTGGGCTTCCGAACGATCAACCATGACTTCGGCGGCGCGCGGCCGCGTATTGTAATTCGAACTCATGGCCATGCCGTAAGCCCCGGCTGAAAGAATGGCCAGCAGGTCGCCCGCTTCGATGGAAAGTTCCCGGTCATGGCCGAGAAAGTCGCCGGATTCGCAGATGGGGCCGACAATTTCCCATTTTCGACTGGCGCTGTTGTGCGGTGTGACCGGAACGATGTTGTGCCAGGCATCGTAAAGGGCAGGGCGTGCCAGATCGTTCATGGCGGCGTCGATGACGGCAAAATTCTTGACTTCTCCGGGCTTCAGGTATTCGACGCGGGTGAGCAGCAAACCGGCATTCCCGACCAAGCGACGCCCCGGTTCGAGAATGATTTTCAACTTCCGCTGTTTGAGTTTTTGCAGTAACGGGGTCAGATAGGATTTGACCGTCGGAGCCTGTTCGTCGCGGTAACGGATGCCAAGTCCTCCGCCGAGATCGATATGGCGCAGTGTGATGCCAGAGGTGTTGAGTTGATCGACGAGTTCGAGGATTTTGTCGAGCGCTTCGGCAAATGGCGAGGGATCGAGCAGTTGTGAACCGATGTGGCAGTCGATGCCGGTGACCTCGATGTGCGGCAGGGCAGCCGCCTGGCGATAGAGCGCCAGGGCGTCTTCGTAGGCGACGCCGAACTTGTTTTCCTTCAGTCCGGTTGAAATGTACGGATGGGTTTTGGCATCGACGTTCGGATTGACGCGCAGACTGATCGGCGCTTTTCTGTCGAGTTCGCCGGCGACTTCATTGAGGCGTTCGAGTTCAGCGGCAGATTCGACGTTGAAGCAGAGAATGCCGGCCTCCAGGGCGTAGGCTATTTCGGCCGGGGATTTGCCGACGCCGGAGAAAACGATTTTTTTCGGGTCGCCGCCGGCCGCCAGGGCGCGTTTCAGTTCGCCGAGGGAAACGATGTCGAAGCCGGCTCCTTGCCGGGCGAAAACATTCAGCACGGCGAGATTGGAGTTGGCTTTCACCGCATAGCAGACAAGTGCATCGACGCCATCGAGTTGCTGGCGGAATTCGTCGAGTGCGGCTTCCAGCGCGGCGCGCGAATAAACGTAGCAGGGGGTTCCGAAACGTTGGGCAATATCGGACAGGGGAACGTCTTCAACGTGCAGTGTGCCGTTTTTGTGCGGGAAATGCGTCATTGCAAAATCCTTGAGCGTGTTAAGATCGAAAAGCGGTACCGGAATCAGGGGGTGGTGGCGGTTGCGTGCGTGCCTTGTTGCGGAGGCAAGGTCAGTGGCCCTCGCGTTCCGCAAGCGTTCACGATGAGAATGCCCAGCAGCAAAAGGACGAGAGTGATTTGGCAGCGCATGTCGATAACCAAAAAGCAAAAATGGTAGCACAGGATGGATGAAAGTGAATTCAATATGCGGGCCGAAGCTGCTATGGGCCGGATAGAGGCCGGCCTGGATGGGTTATCGCTCGACATCGATTTTTTTCGCCCGGCCAGCGGCCTGCTTGAAATCGAATGCGATGCCGCGCGCCGGATTGTCGTGAACCGGCACGACGCTACGCAGGAAATATGGGTGGCGGCGCACACTGGCGGCTTTCATTACCGCTGGGACGGAACCGTCTGGCGCAACACGCGCGGTGGTGGCGAACTGCTGGCCGATTTGTCCGCATTGCTTGCGGCGCAAACCGGCGCGCCGGTCAGCCTCGATTAATCGTGCGTTGCCGCTCAGTCGAGCGGTTTGGCGTTTTGATCAAGCGGCGGTTCGGGCTCGACTTCCGCAGGGACGTTTTCCTTGTAGAACAATTCTTTCGCAGGGCCTTTGCCTGCGCCGGCAACTTCGACGGCAACCATTCCCGACGGCTGCGGCATGAAGGATTCCGGGACGTCTTTCAGCACCCTGGACATATAGCCGATCCAGGTCGGCAGGGCAGTGGTTCCGCCGGTTTCGCCGTTGCCCATGCTTTTGGGCTGGTCGAAGCCGAGCCATGAGCATCCGACGATGGTGCGCTGGTAGCCGCAGAACCAGGCGTCGACGTGTTCGTTGGTCGTCCCTGTCTTGCCGGCCAGGTCGCGGCGTTTGAGGGTGGCGGAGGCGCGGGCGGCGGTGCCGTAGATGGTGACGTCGCGCAACATGCTGTCCATCAGATAGGCGTTGCGGGGGTCGATGACCAGCAGGGATTCGTCGCCGGCGCTTGTTGGTTGTGCCTGCGCCAGTACGGTTCCTTTTTCGTCGATGATGTTGTGCACGATGTAGGGTTCGATGCGGTAGCCGCCGTTGGCAAAGACGGCGTAGGCGGTGACCATCTGCCACGGGGTAACCGAGCCGGCGCCGAGCGCCATGGTCAGGTAGGGCGGGTGTTTGTCGGCGTCGAAACCGAAACGGGTGGCGTAGTCCTGAATGAACTGGACGCCGCTGGCTTGCAGCAGACGGATGGAGACCATATTTTTCGACTTGGCCAGCGCCGTGCGCAGGCGCATGGCGCCTTCAAATTTCCCGTCGTAATTTTTCGGTTCCCAGGCCTGGCTTCCGGTTACCGAGGCGGGGAAGCTGATCGGATCGTCGTGCACGATGGAGGCCGGGGTAAAGCCCTTTTCCAGCGAACCCGAGTAGATGAAGGGTTTGAAGCTGGAGCCTGGCTGGCGCCAGGCCTGCGTGGCGTGATTGAACTTGTTGCGGTTGAAATCGAAACCGCCGACCAGCGAACGAATCGACCCTGTCTGCGGATCTAGCGAAAGGAACGCGGCTTCAACCTCGGGCATTTGCGCAATGCGCCAATTGTTCTTGTCGTCGGTCTGTACGCGGATTACGGCGCCGCGGCGCAGGCGTTTGTTGGCAGGGGCTTTGTCGTCGAGCATGCGGGAAGCGAATTTGAGTCCTTCACCGCTCAGGGTGATGAGTTCGCCGCCGCGCCGGTAGGCCCGAACCTGTTTGGCGTCGGCCTGCAGGACGATAGCCGGATGGAGGTCGGCGGTGTCGTGAAAATCCTGCAACAGTTCATCCAGTGCTTCGTCCTGTTCCGAAGGGATGCCGGACATTTCGACGTAGGCCTCGGCGCCGCGATAGCCGTGCCTGCGGTCGTAGTCGAAGACACCTTTGCGCACGCTGGCGTAGGCGGCCTCCTGGTCGTTCCTGAGAATCGTCGTATAAACCCGCAGGCCGCGCGAATACACGTCCTCGGGAAATCTTTCGGCGGCCATCTGGCGCGCCATTTCGGCGACAAATTCGGCGTGGACGGAAAATTCGCTGGCGTCGCGCTTGATGATCAGCGGCTGCTTGAGCGCCTCTTCATGTTGTGAAGCATCAAGAAAACCGAGTTCGTACATCCGGCGCAATACATACTGCTGGCGCAGACGCGCGCGCTTCGGGTTGACCACTGGGTTGAACGCCGAAGGGGCTTTGGGTAATCCGGCCAGCATCGCGGCTTCGGCCGGGGTGAGTTCCTTGAGCGGCTTGCCGAAGTAAATCTGGGCGGCTGCCGCGAAACCGTAGGCGCGTTGTCCGAGATAGATCTGGTTGATGTAGAGCTCGAAAATCTGATCCTTGCTCAGGCTGTTTTCTATCTTGAAAGACAGTAATGCTTCGTAAAGTTTGCGGGCGTAGGTCTTTTCCGAGGACAGGAAAAAGTTTTTCGCGACCTGTTGCGTAATGGTCGAAGCACCCTGTCTTTTCCCTCCGCTTAACAGGTTGCTCAGTGCGGCACGGACGACCCCTTGCGCATCGACGCCGCTATGCTGGTAGAAACGCTCGTCCTCGGCGGCCAGGATGGCCTGTTTCATTATGTCCGGCACTTCCCCGATATGCACGACCGAGCGCCGCTCCTCGCCGAATTCGCCGATCAGATAGCCGTCGGCGGTATATACCCGGAGGGGGATTTTTGGATGGTAGTCGGTCAGGATTTCCAGCGAAGGCAGATTCGGGTAAGCCAGAATAAGAACCACGCAGGCCATGGCGGCTGCCATAGCAACGGTGCCGACAATGAAAAAAACAGGATAAAGAATCCAGCGGGAAGTGTTTTGCACTCGAGTATCCGTGGGAAGCCGTAAACAAGGTAGAAACGCTATTATAAGCGTGCTCAACCGGCTTGCGCGGCGGGCGTGAAGCGCCTGAAAAATTGCTTTACATGCCGTATAGTTGTTGTTAGCATCTAAAGTAGATTATCTATAAACCCGCTAACTACTAATTATTCAAAGGGTTTTTTTGGCGAGGGGTGCATCTTGCAGCTCGATCTTTCGGTTTTTAATCCCAAGGCGCGCGCGCTGATCGGCGTGGATATCAGTTCGTCGTCGGTCAAGATGGTCGAACTGGCCAGCGATGGGAAGAATGGTTATCGCGTCGATCGATATGCGATCGAAACCCTGCCCAGGGATGCGGTGGCCGACGGCAATATTGTCAATCTGGAAGCAACGGCGGATTCCGTGCGCCGGGCCTGGAAAAAACTCGGGACGTCGACCCGGAATGTCGCGGTGGCGCTGCCGGCTTCGCATGTGATCACCAAAAAAATCATCGTGCCAGCCGGGCAGCGCGAGGATGCGCTGGAACTTCAGGTCGAGTCCGAGGCGAATCAATACATTCCTTTCGCGCTAGACGAGGTGAATCTCGATTTTCAGATCATTGGCCCTGCGCCTTCTTCGTCCGACGAAATCGAAGTGCTGATTGCCGCCTCACGCAAGGAGAGGGTGGAAGACCGGGTGGCGGTGATCGAATCCGCAGGCCTGAAGCCAGTGGTGATGGATGTTGAATCGTATGCGGTGCTTTCCGCGTTTGGGATTGTCGAGACGCAAATTGCCGACGGCGGCAAGGGGCAGATCATTGCCCTGGTCGATGTCGGTGCCAATGTCATGAACTTGACTGTGCTACGCGACGGACAGTCGCTGTATGTGCGTGAACAGGCCTTTGGCGGTAACCAGTTGACCCAAGATATCGCACGCCAGTTTGGCATGACCTTTGAGGAAGCCGAAGCCGAAAAGCGGAGGAACAATCTTCCCGAAAATTACGAAGCCGAGCTTCTGCAGCCTTTTGTCGAGAGCATGGCGCTGGAGGTCTCGCGAGCGCTGCAGTTCTTCTTCACTTCGACGCAATTCTCCCAAGTTCATCATATTGTCCTGGCCGGTGGCTGCGCGGTTCTTCCGGGTGCGGATGAGGTCGTTGCCTCGCGCACCCAGGTCAATACGATCATTGCCAATCCGTTTGCCAACATGGTGCTTTCCGACCGGATTCGCGCCAAGAGTTTGCTCGCTGACGCCTCCTCGTTGATGGTGGCCTGCGGTCTCGCCTTGCGGAGGTTCGACGAATGATCCGGATCAATCTTCTTCCCCACCGCGAAGCGAAGCGCAAGGCGCGGCGGGAACAATTTTTCGGGCTTCTCGGGCTGGTGGCGATACTGTCGCTGCTGATCGTTTTTCTCGGGTATACGGTGATTTCCGGCTATATCTCGGCGCAGGAAGAAAAAAACAGCTTCCTGAAAAAGGAAATCGCCGAACTCGACAAACAGATCGATCAGATCAAGCGCTTGAAAGAGCAGAGCCAAGCCTTGCTGGCGCGCAAACAGGTAATCGAATCATTGCAACGCGATCGGGCTGAGGCCGTGCGCCTGTTGAGCGAACTGGTCAAGCAGATGCCCGAAGGCGTTTATCTGCGCTCGATCAAGCAGAATGGAACGCAGGTTACCCTGGTCGGTTATGCCCAGTCGAGCGCGCGTGTTTCGACCCTGATGCGGAACGTGGAAGCCTCTTCCTGGCTGAAAAGTCCGGTGCTGCTTGAAATCAAGGCGGTGACCGTCGATAAGCGACGGCTCAACGAGTTCAGCATGAATATCGGACTCAAGCGCGAAGCGAATGAAGCCGGGGGGGCGAAATGAGCGCGAGTTCCCGCAAGAAAATCGATTTCAACGAGATTGTCGACGAATTCAGAAACCTTAATCCGCAGGATGTCGGCGCCTGGCCGCTTGCGCCGCGGGTGGTGGCCTTGCTGGTCGTCTTCTTAGGGCTGCTGGTGGCCGGGTGGTGGTTCGTCTGGGATGATCAGCTGACCGATCTGGATACGCGGCAAAAAGAGGAATTGAAGCTCAAGGAAGAATATGTCAGCAAGAAAACGCAGGCGGTCAACCTGGAGCTATACGTCCAGCAACTGAACGAAATCGACCGTTCCTTTGGTGCTTTGCTCAAGCAGTTGCCGAACAAGTCGGAAGTCGAGTCGCTTCTGGTCGAAATCAACCAGTCCGGAATGGGGCGAGGGTTGCAGTTCGAGCTTTTCAAACCCGGGCAGGAAGTGGCCAAGGATTTTTATGCCGAACTGCCGATCAGCGTCAAATTAACCGGCCATTATCATGATTTCGGCGCTTTCGCCGGAGATATTGGCCGCTTGTCGCGAATCGTAACGCTGAACAACATTTCGATTACGGCGAATCCGCAGAGCAAGGATGGTACCTTGGTCATGGATGCCGTGACGAAGACCTTCCGTTATCTCGACGATGCGGAACTGGCCGCCAAGAAGAAGGCGGCGCAAGCCGCCAAGGGTGGAAAGAAATGAGAACGCTAGCTCTTGCGCTGTGTGCCGTGGCCTTGGCGGCCTGCTCGGATGCGGATCATGAAGACCAGCGGCAATGGATGAACGAAGTGGCCAAGGATATCAAAGGCAAGATTCCGCCTTTGCCACAGGTCAGGGACTATGAGCCCGTGCCCTACGATGTCGGGAATCTGGTGGATCCGTTCAAACCGGCCAAGATCGGAGTCGAGCAGAAAAAAGGGGGTGGTGGCCTGCGCCCCGACATGGATCGGCCGCGGGAGCCGCTGGAGGCCTTCCCGCTGGAATCGCTGAAGTTCGTCGGCGTGATGACACGCAAAAAGGTTTCCTATGCACTGGTTCAGGTTGACGGTTCCCTGTATCAGGTGCGTGCGGGAAATTACATGGGGCAGAATTTCGGCGTGATTGCCCAGGTTACGGAATCGGAAATCGTCTTGAAGGAACTGGTTCAGGATTCGGCAGGCGACTGGGTCGAACGCGAGGTCACGCTGCTGTTGCAGGGACAGGAGGATAAAAAGTGAGAAAAGCCAGACAGTATGTGTTCGCCCTGGTCGGCGCGTTCATCCTGATGAGCGGTGCGGTTCGGGCGCAGGGCGAAGAGCCGAATTCGCTTCGGGCGATGACGGTGGGGCAACATGGAGGTGGCGTGGTGGTCAAGCTGACCTTCAAGGAAGCGTTGAGTGCCTTGCCGCCAGGATTTAGCATCGCCAAGCCGGCGCGGATTGCGCTCGACTTTGCCAAAACCGTCAACGGTATGGGCAAGAACGCTCAAACATATAACGAGGGCGATTTGCGCAGCGTCAATGTGGTGCAGACCGAAGAGCGCATGCGCCTTGTCCTGAATCTGAATCAGGCCATGAGCTACGAAGCCGGTATCGATGGCAAGAATCTGCTGCTGACCCTGACGCCGAGTGCGCGCAAGGACGAACTGGCGGCGCCGGCCGAGCATTTTTCGCAGGCCAAGGCGTCCTTTTCCAGCAACAGCATTCGCGACATCGCTTTCCGCCGCGGGCGTGACGGCGAGGCGCGGATTACTGTCGATCTGAGCAATACCAACGCCGGCATCGATATCCGGCAACAAGGGCAGACGCTGCTCGTCGATTTCGTCAAGGTCAGTGTTCCCGCCGCTCTGCTGAAACAACTTGATGTGACCGATTTTGCCACGCCGGTGGTTTCGTTCGCGACCACTCAGCAAGGTGCCAATGCGCGCATCAGCATCACGCCGCGCGGACTGTGGGAGCACAACGCTTATCAGACCGATAACCAGTTCGTCATCGAAATCAAACCGGTGGTCGAGAATCCCAACAAACTGGTACAGGGGACGCGTGGCGGCTACCAGGGCGAAAAGCTGTCGCTGAACTTCCAGAACGTCGAAGTGCGGCGCCTGCTGCAGGTGATCGGTGAGTTTACCGGCATGAACATGGTGGTCAGCGATTCGGTCAGCGGGTCAATCACGCTGATTCTGAAAGAGGTTCCCTGGGATCAGGCGCTGGATATCATCCTGCTGCAGAAGGGACTCGACATGCGCAAGAACGGCAACGTAATCCTGATTGCACCGCGCGAGGAAATTGCCACCAAAGAGAAACTCGAGTTCGAAGCCAAGGCGCAGATTGGCGATCTGGAGCCGCTGCGCACAGAAAGCTTCCAGTTGAATTACCAGAAGGCGGAAGAAATCAAGAAGTTGCTGAGCGATACCGGCCAGCGCCTGCTGTCCAAGCGGGGCAGCGCAATGGTCGATGCGCGTACCAACATCCTCTTCGTGCAGGATACGCCCAGCCGGCTGGATGACGTGCGGCAGCTGATCGCCAAAGTCGATATCGCCGCACGCCAGGTGATGATTGAAGCGAGAATCGTCGAGGCGGGCGACAGTTTCGCCAAGAATCTGGGGATTCGTCTGGGTACCGGCGCGACGACCCGAACGACCGACAGCGCAACCGGATCCACGACCATTTCCAATTCGGCGACGCTGGCGGCGATCAATACGACAACCCGCACCAGTCAGATGGGGGCGGTCAATCTGCCTGCCGATCCGCGCTCGGGGAAAGCCGGAACTTTTGCCCTGTCGCTCTACAACAGCGACTACACGCGTTATCTGAGTGCCGAGATTTCAGCGCTGGAAGCGGACGGCAAACTGAAAATCATTTCCAGCCCACGTGTGATGACGGCTAACCAGAGCGAAGCGATCATCGAGTCCGGGGTTGAAATTCCCTACCAGCAGGCGACGAGTTCGGGGGCGACCAGCGTGACTTTCCGCAAGGCTAACCTGGCGCTCAAGGTCAAGCCGCAGATTGCGCCCGACGGCAAGATTTCGATGACGCTTGATATCAACAAGGACAAGCCGAACCAAACCTTGAGCGTGACTGGCGGGATCCCGATCGACACCAATCACATCAAGACCGAGGTGCTGGTGGACAACGGCGGGACGGTGGTGATCGGCGGGATTTATACGCAGACGGTGTCCAACAGCACGCAGCGCATTCCGTTTTTTGGCGACCTGCCCTACATCGGCTGGTTGTTCAAGAATCGCGAATGGATCGATGACAAGAACGAACTGCTGATTTTCATTACGCCGAAGATCGTCGCTGACTCGCTTTCGGTGCGCTGATTCTCGGGCAGGAGAAGAAAAGGCCGGCGCAAGCCGGCCTTTTTGCATGCGGGGAATGCCTGCGGCTGCGCTAAAATGCGCGGGTGAATACGCTGAACAAGACAAGAAATATTTACCTCGTCGGCTTGATGGGGTCGGGAAAAACGACGCTGGGGCGAATCCTCGCCAAGCGTCTGGAACGCGACTTCGTTGACACGGATCATGAGATCGAAGCGCGGACCGGGGTCGGCATTCCGACAATTTTTGAAATCGAGGGTGAAGAAGGGTTTCGCAAGCGCGAAGCATCGATCATCAGGGAATTGTCCGAGCGACAGGGGCTGGTCGTGGCGACCGGGGGAGGGATCGTGCTGCGCGAGGAGAACCGCGATACCCTGCGTGCCAGCGGCTTTGTGGTATACCTCGATGTGCCGCCCCGCATCCTGTGGGAGCGTACGCGCAACGACCGCAACCGCCCGCTGCTCAAGGTTGATGATCCGCTGTGCCGGCTGCAAGAATTGTATACGCAGCGCGATGGTTTCTACAGGCAGGTGGCCGATGTGGTCGTCGATGGAAACCGCAACAATGTGCACCATATCCTGCACTTGCTGCTCAAGGAGGTCGGAGAGTAATGCCAGTTCTGCATGTCGCGCTCGGTGAGCGCAGTTATCCCATCCATATCGGGAGCGGACTTCTCGAACGCGTCGATTTACTGTTGCCGTTGCTGCGTCAGCCGAGAGCCGCGGTGGTCAGCAATACTACCGTGGCTGCGCACTATCTGCCGCGCTTGAGCCAGGCGCTGCGCGCGGCAGGCGTCGAGGTTATCGAAATCGTCCTGCCCGACGGTGAGCAGTTCAAGAACTGGGAAACGCTGAATTCGATTTTCGATGCGCTGCTGAAACAGCGCTGCGAACGCTCGACGACCCTGATCGCTCTGGGGGGCGGGGTGATCGGCGACATGACCGGTTTTGCCGCGGCCTGTTATCAGCGCGGAACGCCCTTCGTGCAGGTGCCGACGACGCTGCTGGCGCAAGTCGATTCGTCGGTTGGCGGAAAGACGGCGATCAACCACCCGCAGGGCAAGAACATGATCGGCGCTTTTTATCAGCCGCGCCTGGTGCTGGCCGATATCGAAACGCTAAATACCCTGCCGGACAGGGAGTTGCGTTCCGGGCTGGCGGAAGTCATCAAGTACGGGCTGATTCGCGATCTGCCGTTTTTCGAGTGGCTGGAAGCGCATCTTGATCGTCTGCTGGCGCGCGATGCGGCGGCTCTCGAGTACGCTGTTTTGCGTTCTTGTGCGAACAAGGCCGAAGTGGTGGCGGCCGATGAACGCGAGGATGGCGGGCGAGCTCTGCTCAATCTGGGACACACCTTCGGACATGCCATCGAAACCGGCATGGGGTATGGACAATGGCTGCATGGTGAGGCGGTGGCCGTGGGGACGCTGATGGCCGCCGGGTTGTCGCGCGAATTAGGTTGGTTGCGGGATGATGAACTCGAGCGAATCGGGAGTCTGTTGCAGCGTGCCGGGCTGCCCGTGTACGGTCCGAGGATGGAAAGCGCGCAATATCTGGAGCTGATGCGGCACGACAAGAAAGTGCAGGATGGCAGGATGCGGCTGGTTTTGCTGCGCGGGATCGGACAGGCCGTTTTGAGTGCAGAGGTGAGCGATCAGGCAATCGTCAAGGCCATCGTGGCGCGTAGCCCGCATGGGTGAACTTGCCCCTTACGCCGTTTCGGTGGTGAATTCTCTCGGCCGGCGCTGGATGGACGAGGCGCCGGCGTACCGCAGCGAGTTTCAGCGTGATCGCGATCGGATCGTGCATTCGACAGCGTTCCGCCGCCTGGAATACAAGACGCAGGTTTTTGTTAACCACGAAGGCGATTTGTTTCGCACGCGTCTGACGCATAGCCTGGAAGTTGCCCAGATTGCCCGGGGGGTTGCCCGCGCCTTGCAATTGAACGAGGATCTGGTCGAGGCGATCTCGCTGGCGCATGACCTGGGGCATACGCCGTTTGGCCATGCCGGGCAGGATGCACTTGACGAATGCATGCGCACGCATGGCGGGTTCGAGCATAACCTGCAAAGTCTGCGTATCGTCGATGTGCTTGAAGAGCGCTATGCCGCCTTTGACGGGCTCAATCTGTGTTTCGAGACGCGCGAGGGGATCGTCAAGCATTGCCCGCCGGAAAAAGCGCGCTGCCTTGGCGATGTGGGAGAGCGATTCCTCATCGGCAGACAAGCCTCGCTCGAAGCGCAGATCTGCAATTTTGCCGACGAGATTGCCTACAACAACCATGATGTCGATGACGGGCTGCGTTCCGGACTCGTCAGTATAGAGCAGTTGTGTGCGGTCAGGCTGTTCGACCGCCATGCATCGGAGGTTCGGGCGGAATTTCCGGATATTGACGAGCGCCGTCTGGTACATGAGACGATCCGGCGCATGATCAACGTGCTGGTTTGTGATCTCATAGAAAATACGGCGCGAAATATCGAACGCCAGGGTCCGCAAAGCGTTTCCGATGTCCGCCAGGCGCCGCCACTGGTGGCTTTTTCCGAAGAAATGTGCGAGGCACAACAGGAAATGAAACATTTTTTGCGGCAAAACCTGTATCAGCATTTCCAGGTTTTGCGCATGACCAGCAAGGCACGGCGCATCATCGGCGAGCTGTTTTCTGCCTTCACTGATGCTCCGCGGTTGTTGCCGCAAGCCTACCAGTCCGAGGCCGACCAGCCGCGACGGGTGGCCGACTATATTGCCGGGATGACCGACCGCTATGCCATGAAGGAGCATCGACGCCTGTTTGCCGTCGGCGAAATCTGAGCCGATGCGGTGTGGGCGTCATGCGCTCTTCCGGGCAATGAAAAAGGCCGAACCCGCATGCGCGGATCCGGCCTGAAACAGGGAATCGCCCTGTTCGCTTTCTAATCCTTCAGGGCAAGCAGGACCTCGTTCAGCATTTTCTTGGCGTCACCAAAGAGCATGCGATTGTTTTCCTTGTAGAAAAGTGGATTGTCGACGCCGGCGTAACCGGAAGCCATGCTGCGTTTCATGACGATCGAGGTTTTGGCTTTCCATACCTCAAGAACCGGCATGCCGGCGATCGGGCTGTCCGGATCTTCCTGCGCGGCGGGGTTGACGATGTCGTTGGCTCCGATGACGATGGCAACATCGGTGTCCGGGAAATCCTCGTTCAGTTCATCCATTTCGAAGACGATATCGTAGGGGACCTTTGCTTCGGCGAGAAGAACATTCATGTGTCCGGGCATGCGGCCGGCGACAGGGTGGATACCGAAGCGCACGTTGACGCCCTTGTCACGCAGGTGTTCGGTGATCTCACAGACCGTGTGTTGTGCCTGGGCGACCGCCATGCCGTAGCCAGGAACGATGATCACGTTCCTGGCTTCGCGCAACAATTCGGCGGTTTCCAGCGCCGACACCGGAGAAACTTCGCCCGCCGGTTCGCTGCCCTTGGCATGTGCCGGGCGGGCAGGTTTTCCTCCGTCGGAGCCGAAGCCGCCGGCGATGACGCGAATGAAGTTGCGGTTCATGGCGTTGCACATGATGTACGAGAGAATGGCGCCGCTCGATCCGACGAGTGCTCCGGTGACGATGAGCAGATCGTTGCCGAGCATGAAGCCGGTGGCCGCTGCCGCCCAGCCGGAATAGCTGTTGAGCATGGAAACCACGACTGGCATGTCGGCGCCACCGATGGCCATGACCATATGCACGCCGAAGGCGAGCGCCATGACGGTCATCACCAGCAGAGGCGTCATGCCCTGCGCGAGACTTGTCGCGTGCAGGAACTCGCGGCCGAAATAGATGACGATCAGCAGACCGGTCAGGTTGATGAAATGTCGGCCCGGGAGCAGCATCGGTTTGCCGCCGATTTTTCCGGAGAGCTTGCCAAAGGCGATCAGCGAACCAGAGAAAGTAACGGCACCGATCAGGATGCCGATGTAGATTTCGATCTCGTGGATCGTTTTTTCCGCGCCAGTGAAGACGGTCGAAGTATCGATGTAACTGGCGAAACCGACCAGGCAGGCGGCCAGGCCGACCAGACTGTGCATCAGCGCGACGAGCTCGGGCATTTGTGTCATTTGCACGACGCGTGCCGCGTACAGACCGATGCTCGCGCCGACGGCCATTGCGCCGATGATCCATGGCAGGCCGGTGGCGCCGACGCGTGGGCCGCAGACTGTCGCCAGCACGGCAATGGCCATGCCGATGATGCCGTAGGCGTTGCCGCGGCGGGAACTTTCCTGGTTGGAAAGCCCGCCAAGGCAGAGGATGAAGAGGATGGTCGCTCCGAGGTAGGAAACGATGGACAGACCTTCTGACATGTTTTTATCTCCCTGGTTTTTATTTGCGGAACATCTGCAGCATGCGTCGGGTGACGGCGAAACCGCCAAACATATTGATTGTGGCGAGGGTGATGGCTGCGATCGCCAGCCAACGTATCGCCGCGTCAGGGCGGGAAATGTCCGCCGGGAGCGATGGGGCGATCTGCACCAGGGCACCAATGGCGATGATGCTGCTGACGGCATTGGTGACGCTCATCAGCGGCGTGTGCAGCGACGGCGTGACGTTCCAGACCACCATATAGCCGACGAAGCAGGCGAGCACGAATACGGTGAAATGGCCGAGGAAGGCGGCTGGCGCGAAGGCCCCGATCAGCCAGAACAGGAGGGCGCCGATGGTAAACAGAAGCGCCGTCTTGCCGACTGGCATCGGTTCGGCGCTGCCGTGTCCGTGCCCCGATTTCTTTGCGGCGACCGGTGCCGCGGCGGCTGCCGGCCGGGAGGAGGGCGCGGCAATTCTGGGCGGCGGCGCCGGCCAGGTGATGGCGCCTTCCTTGATCACCGTCAGGCCGCGGATGGCGTCGTCGTCCATATTGACGTTAATCTGACCGTCCCGGTTCTTGCACAGTTCTCCCGCCAAGTGCAGCAGGTTGTTCGCGTACAGGGTCGACGCCTGTTTGGCAAGACGGCTGGGCAGGTCAGTGTAGCCAATGATTGTGACGCCGTGCCGGACGACGGCCTGGCCGGGTTCGGTCAGTTCGCAGTTACCCCCCTGTTCCCCCGCCATGTCGACGATGACACTGCCGGCCTTCATGCTTTTTACCATGTCGGTGGTGATCAGTTTAGGGGCTGGTTTGCCCGGAATCAGAGCCGTGGTGATGATGATGTCGGCCTCTTTCGCCTGTTGGGCATACATCTCGCGCTGCGCTTGCTGGAAGCCTTCGCTCATGACCTTGGCGTAGCCGCCGCCGCCGCCGCCCTCTTCCTCGTAATCGACCTTGACGAATTGTCCGCCCAGGGATTTGACCTGATCGGCCACTTCGGCGCGCGTGTCGTTGGCGCGCACGATGGCGCCGAGGTTGGCGGCGGTGCCGATTGCAGCCAGACCGGCGACGCCGGCACCGGCAACGAAGACCTTGGCTGGCGGAACCTTGCCAGCGGCAGTCATTTGTCCGTTGAAGAAGCGGCCGAAGGCGTTGGCGGCTTCGATTACAGCGCGGTAGCCGCTGATGCCGGCCATGGAGGTCAGGGCATCCATTTTCTGGGCACGGGAGAGCTGGCGCGGAAGGCAATCGATGGCCAGTACGGTTGCTTTGCGGGCGGCCAGTTGCTGCATCAGCTCCGGGTTCTGTGCCGGCCAGACGAAGGCGATGAGGGTGCCGCCTTCACGCAGCAGAGTCGTTTCGCCGGTACTGGGGGGGCGAATCTTGAACACGATATCGGCGGTCGACCAGAGTGTTTCTGCTTCCGGAACGATTTCGGCGCCGGCGCTGCGGTAGGCCGCGTCGCTGAAGTTGGCCGATTCTCCGGCGCCTGTTTCAACGACGACCCGGAATCCCAGTTTGATCAGTTTTTCAACGACATCGGGAATGCTTGCAACGCGTTTTTCGCCCGCAAAGGTTTCGCGCGGGATACCAATGGTAAGTGGCATTCGGTTCTCCATCCTTTGATCCAAGTGTTAAAAACCAGTTCACGAAAAGTGCACTTCATTTTCACTACAGATGCAAAAACGCAGAAAAACATGCCCGGAGTGCTTGCCGAAGCCGGTAAGCCTTGCCCAAGCCATTGCCAATAAAAGGTTTTATATTCTCCCATGAGCAGGAGCACAAATCCTAACATGACGGGTGGGCAGGGTCTCAAGAAAAATGGGCGATGACAGGTTGTTTTGGCGTTTTTTGCTCTTTTTCACGCTATAATTTCGGGTTGTCCGTAGTGGCTGGAAGTTAGCTGCGGGTTAGCTTTTTTGCTGTCCGGGTATTGACGATTTCTGTGATGTTATTGTTTTGTGAGGATTCGAGCGTGATGGATTCTGTGGTACCTGAGCGGCAAGGGCTATATGACCCGGCCAATGAGCATGATGCCTGTGGTGTCGGTTTTGTTGCACACATCAAAGGGCAAAAAAGCCACCTGATAGTTCAGCAGGGCTTGCAGATATTGAAAAATCTCGACCATCGCGGCGCCGTTGGCGCGGATCCGCTGATGGGCGACGGCGCCGGTATCCTGATCCAGATTCCGGATATGCTGCTGCGCGAGGAAATGGCCGGACAGGGCGTGACCTTGCCGCGCCCCGGCGATTATGGCATCGGCATGGTTTTCCTGCCGCAGGAATCGGCTTCGCGCCTGGCCTGTCAGGAAGAAATCGAACGTGCTGTCAGGGCTGAAGGGCAGGTGGTTCTCGGTTGGCGCGATGTTCCCGTTGATCGGGAGTTGCCGATGTCGCCGACGGTTCGTTCGCGCGAACCGGTTATTCGCCAGATATTCATTGGGCGCGGCGCCGACGTGATGGTGACCGATGCGCTGGAGCGCAAGCTGTATGTCATCCGTCGCCGTGCCGCCAACGCCATCCGGGCGCTCGGTCTTGAGCACAGCAAGGAGTTCTATCAACCGTCCATGTCGGCGCGGACGATTGTTTATAAGGGGTTGCTGCTGGCCGATCAGGTCGGGGCGTATTACCGGGATCTTGACGATGCACGCTGTGTTTCGGCGCTGGCGCTGGTGCACCAGCGTTTCTCGACCAATACCTTCCCGACCTGGCATCTTGCCCATCCGTTCCGCATGATCGCGCACAACGGCGAGATCAACACCTTGCGCGGCAATTACAACTGGATGCGCGCGCGCGAAAAGGGAACGTCCTCGCCGTTACTCGGCGACGATCTGGAAAAAATCTGGCCGTTGATCTACGCCAACCAGTCCGACTCCGCCTCCTTTGACAATGCACTCGAATTGCTGGTCATGGGCGGTTATTCGCTGGCGCATGCGATGATGATGCTGATTCCGGAAGCGTGGGAATCGCATGCGCTGATGGACGAAAAACGGCGCGCTTTCTACGAATACCATGCGGCAATGATGGAGCCGTGGGATGGTCCGGCGGCGGTAGCGTTTACCGATGGGCGCCAGATCGGTGCCACGCTCGACCGCAATGGTTTGCGCCCGGCGCGCTATCTGGTAACTGACGACGATCTGGTGGTGATGTCCTCCGAATCCGGCGTGCTGCCCATTCCCGACGAAAAGATCGTCAAGAAGTGGCGTTTGCAGCCGGGCAAGATGTTCCTGATCGATCTCGATCAGGGGCGGATCATCGACGACCTGGAACTGAAAGAAACCCTGTCGCGGCAGAAGCCCTATCAGGACTGGGTGCATCGCATCAATATCAAGCTTGACGGACTGGAGGCGCCGGCCAATGCTTCCCCGCCCGCCTGTTCGGCGGCGTTCCTCGACCGGCAACAGGCTTTCGGGTTCAGCCAGGAAGACCTCAAGTTCATCCTCGAACCGATGGGCAAGAACGGCGAGGAAGCCACCGGTTCCATGGGTAACGATTCGCCGCTGGCGGTGCTGTCCGGCAAGAACAAGCCGCTGTTCAACTATTTCCGGCAATTGTTCGCGCAGGTGACCAATCCGCCGATCGATCCGATTCGCGAGCAGATGGTTATGTCGCTGGTGTCGTTCATCGGCCCCAAGCCCAATCTGCTCGGAATCAACGAAATCAACCCGCCGTATCGCCTGGAAGTGACCCAGCCGGTGCTCGATTTCGCCGATATGGCCAAGCTGCGCAACATTGCCTCCTATACCGAAGGCAAGTTCCATTCGGCCGAGCTGGATATCTGCTATCCGCTGGCCTGGGGTAAGGAAGGCGTCGAGGCGCGTCTGGCTTCGCTGTGCGCTGAAGCGGAAGACGCTGTGCGGCGCGGAGACAGTATTCTGATCGTCTCTGATCGCAAGCTCGATCGCGATAACGTCGCCATTCCGGTGTTGCTGGCGACTTCGGCGGTGCATCAGCATCTGGTGACGCAAGGGCTGCGCACGCGCGTCGGCCTGGTTGTCGAAACCGGTGCTGTGCGCGAGACGCATCATTTCGCCGTTCTGGCGGGATACGGGGCCGAGGCCGTGCATCCTTACCTGACGCTGGAAACCCTGCAGCAACTGGGCGGCGCCGACGGCGAAAAATACATCAAGAACTTCATCAAGGCCGTTGGCAAGGGATTGCTCAAGGTAATGTCCAAGATGGGGATTTCGACCTACATGTCGTATACCGGGGCGCAGATTTTTGAAATCATCGGCCTGCAGAAAAAGATGGTCGACAGGTATTTCACCGGCACCTCGACCCAGGTCGAGGGCATCGGTGTTTTCGATGTCATGGAAGAATCGATCCGTCTGCACAAGCAGGCCTTCAGCGACGATCCGGTGCTGGCCAGCATGCTCGATGCCGGGGGCGAATACGCCTACCGGACGCGCGGCGACGAACACATGTGGACGCCGGATGCGATCGCCAAGCTGCAACACTCGACGCGTTCGGGAAAATACGAGCAGTACAAGGAATACGCCAGAATCATCAACGACCAGGGCAAGCGGCACAAGACCCTGCGCGGCCTGTTCGAAATCAAGCCGGCGGGAACTCCCGTTCCTCTGGAAGAGGTCGAGTCGGCCAAGGACATCGTCCGGCGCTTTGCCACCGGAGCCATGTCGCTTGGCTCGATTTCGACCGAAGCGCACAGCACGCTGGCCATTGCCATGAACCGCATCGGCGGCAAATCGAATACCGGCGAAGGCGGCGAGGATCCGGGGCGCTTCAAGCCGGTGAAGGGCGGGCAGATGCTGTCCGAGATCGTCGGCAAGGGGCGCATCGAGCGCGACCTGCGGTTGCAGGAGGGTGACAGCCTGCGCTCGGCGATCAAACAGGTGGCTTCCGGCCGTTTCGGTGTCACCGTCGAGTATCTGGTCAATGCCGACCAGATCCAGATCAAGATGGCGCAAGGCGCGAAGCCGGGTGAGGGCGGTCAGTTGCCAGGGCACAAGGTGTCCGAATACATCGGTTTTCTGCGTCATTCGGTTCCCGGAGTCGGCCTCATTTCGCCGCCGCCGCACCACGACATTTATTCCATTGAGGATCTTGCACAGCTGATTCACGATCTGAAGAATGTCAATGACAAGGCATCGATCAGCGTCAAGCTGGTTTCCGAAGTCGGCGTGGGGACAGTGGCTGCCGGGGTGACCAAGGCCAAGGCCGACCATCTGGTGATTTCCGGGCACGACGGTGGCACCGGCGCCAGCCCGCAATCGTCGATCAAGCATGCCGGCTCGCCGTGGGAACTGGGTCTTGCCGAAACGCAGCAGACGCTGGTGCTCAACCGTTTGCGCGGGCGTGTGCGCGTGCAGGTCGACGGGCAGATGAAGACCGGGCGTGACGTGCTCATCGGGGCGCTGCTTGGCGCCGACGAATTCGGTTTTGCCACGGCGCCGCTGGTCGTCGAGGGCTGCATCATGATGCGCAAGTGCCATCTCAACACCTGCCCAGTCGGCGTCGCGACGCAAGATCCGACTCTGCGGCGCAAATTTTCCGGCCAGCCCGAACACGTGGTCAACTATTTCTTCTTCGTCGCCGAAGAAGTGCGCGAACTGATGGCGCAAATGGGTATTCGCCGCTTTGAAGACCTGATCGGGCGCGTTGATTTGCTCGACATGCGCCAGGGCGTCGAGCACTGGAAAGCGAAAGGACTCGACTACAGCCGTATTTTCAGTCATGCCGCCAATGCGCCGGGGATCCCGCTGTTGCATTGCGAAACGCAGGATCATGGGTTGGCCAAGGCGCTTGACAACCAGTTGATTGAACTGGCCAAGCCGGCGCTGGAAAAGGGCGAAAAAGTCCGCATCGATCTGCCGGTCCGCAACGTTAACCGCACGGTTGGTGCCATGCTTTCCGGGCGTGTCGCGCAGAAGTACGGCAACGCCGGCTTGCCCGATGACACGATCCACATCACCTTGCACGGCTCCGCCGGGCAAAGCTTCGGCGCTCTGCTGGCGCATGGCGTGACGATGGATCTCGTCGGCGAAGGCAACGACTACGTTGGCAAGGGACTTTCCGGCGGGCGCATCATCGTGCGGCCGAGCGCCGGTTTCCGTGGTCAGGCGATGAATAACATCATTGCCGGCAACACCATCCTCTATGGTGCGACGGAAGGCGAGGCCTATTTTGCCGGGGTTGGCGGCGAGCGTTTTGCAGTCCGCAATTCAGGCGCCACCACCGTCGTTGAAGGCGTTGGCGACCATGGTTGCGAGTACATGACCGGCGGCACGGTGGTCGTTCTCGGTATGACCGGGCGTAACTTCGCCGGCGGGATGTCCGGCGGCGTGGCCTACGTTTTCGACGAGGAAGGGAGCTTTGCGACGCGCTGCAATCTGGCACAGGTGACGCTCGAGAAGATCGAACTGGAAGCCGGGGCGACGCAGCAAGGCGAGGGCAAGGTTCGTCATCTGGGCGTCGTCGATGAGACATTGCTCAAGAGCCTGATCGAAAGGCATGCCGGGTATACGGGCAGCGCCCAGGCGCGCCGGATTCTTGCCGACTGGAACGAATGCCGCAGTCGCTTCGTCAAGGTTATGCCGAATGAATATCGCCGTGCGCTTGCCGAAATGGCGGCGCAAAAAAAAGTGGAGGCAGCATAAATGGGAAAGCCGACCGGCTTCATGGAGACCCAGCGTGTGTCCGAGGCCTATGAGCCTGCGGAGGCGCGGGTCAAGCATTATCGTGAATTCGTTGCGACGCTGAGTGATGCACAGGCGGGGGCGCAGGGTTCGCGTTGCATGGATTGCGGGATTCCGTTCTGCAACAACGGGTGTCCGATAAACAACATCATTCCGGACTGGAACGACCTCGTCTATCGCGGCAACTGGAAGCAGGCGCTGGAAGTTCTGCATTCGACCAACAATTTCCCCGAATTTACCGGGCGGGTGTGTCCGGCGCCTTGCGAGGCGGCGTGCACCCTCAACATCAATGACGACGCGGTGGGCATCAAGTCGATCGAGCGTGCCATCATCGACAAGGCGTGGGCGATGGGTTGGGTCGTGGCGCAGCCGTCGAAGGCCAGGAGCGGGAAAAAAGTCGCTGTTATCGGCGCCGGTCCCGCTGGTCTGGCTGCGGCACAGCAACTGGCGCGCGTCGGGCATGCGGTGACGGTCTTCGAGAAAAGCGATCGCGTTGGCGGACTGCTGGCTTACGGTATTCCCGATTTCAAGCTCGACAAGGCAATGATCGAGCGGCGGGCGAAGCAGATGGAAGCCGAAGGTGTGGTTTTTCGCACGCGGACGATTGTCGGATGCGAGACGGTGCCGGCCGGAATCAATAACGATGCGACCGAGTTCGTTGCAGCGGCGCAGATCAGGAAGGATTTCGATGCCGTGATCCTTACGGCGGGTAGCGAAGTGCCGCGCGACCTGGCGCTTCCCGGACGCGAACTGGAAGGCGTGCATGCGGCGCTGGAATTTCTCATTCCCCAGAACAAGGAAGTTGCCGGCGGCGCGGCCAACCCGATCAACGCCAAGGGCAAGCACGTCGTGGTCATCGGCGGTGGTGATACCGGTTCGGACTGCGTCGGCACCAGCTATCGCCACGGGGCGGCTTCGGTGACGCAGTTCGAGTTGATGCCGCAACCGCCGGAGCAGGAGGACAAGGCGCTGACCTGGCCGTACTGGCCGCTCAAGATGCGTACCTCGTCGTCGCATCTGGAAGGCGACACACAGCGGGTTTTTTCCATTGCCACGCGCGAATTCGTCGGCAAGGACGGGCAACTGAGCGGGCTGAAAACGGTTCGCGTCGAATGGAACGGCGGCAAGATGCAGGAAGTTGCCGGCAGCGAAAAAATTTATCCGGCCGATCTGGTTTTCCTGGCCATGGGCTTCGTCAATCCGGTCGGTGGTCTGCTGGAAGCGTTTGGCGTCGAGAAGGATGCGCGCGGTAACGCCCGGGCAACGGCCGAAGGCGAAGGGTGCTACGCCACCAGCGCGGCCGGGGTGTTTGCCGCCGGCGATGTGCGGCGCGGTCAATCGCTGGTTGTCTGGGCAATTCGCGAGGGGCGGCAGTGTGCCAGGGAAGTCGATGCCTTCCTGCGCGGAGAAAGTTCCCTGCCGCGGTAAATCGGTGGCGCTGCGCGCTTTCTTTCCGGGGCATGACGCATGAGAGGCGCGTGCGCGCTCGGGTTTCCGGTGTGGCGCCTGTGGGCGCCACTTTCTTTTTGTGGCAAAAAGGAGCGCGGACGTGCGGCACTGCCCTTTTGCCGCGGCTTGTCCTTTAGCTTCGCCGAAGGCTATGGCATAGTAGCATCTGGCTCGATGGGGAGGGAGTGATGAATCCGGAGTTGCAGAAATCCTTGCAGGTGACGGCGTTGCCCGGCAGCTTGGACGGCTACATGCTGGTGATCCTGATGATCATGATCGCGGCCGGAATTCTCGGCGGGATTGCCAATTATTTCCTGAGCGACCGGCAAAATGCCGCCGTGCGTAACGACTGGCTCAAATATACGGTGCTTGGCGTGATTGCTGCGCTGACCGTGCCGCTTTTCCTGAACATGATTTCCAGCAACCTGCTGGAAGCAGCGCGTACCCGTCCGGTTGATTTTTTTGTCTTCGCCGGGTTTTGTCTGTGCTACGTGGTGGCTTCGCGACGCGCCTTCGAAAATGTCGCCAATCGGTTGCTCGGGCAGATGGATCAGATCAAGCGCGAAATGTGCCAGATCAAGGACAAGCAGCAGGAATTACCCCTCCTGCCTTCGCGTGAGGAAGTCGTGACACCGGTCGTGGCGCCGCCCTCACCCGCTTCGATGCCGGCGCCGAAGATGGAGGAACCGCGCGAGGCGCTGTCCTACAACGATGTCGAAATCCTGCGGGCGCTGAGCGAGGAAAATTATGTTTATGGCAATCTTGCCGGGCTGACCGAGAAGACCGGGCTGGTGCGCGAAGTGGTCAGCGCACGCTTGATCGTGCTCAAGAATCTTGGCGTCATCGAAACGCGCATCAGCGACAAGAACGTCCTGCACTGGTGCGTTTCGCCGCGTGGCCGGCAAATGCTCGATGAAATCCTTTCCGGACAGGAAGATCGCTAGACCGGGTTCCATTTCTCCAGCTGAAAATACTCATGAATATTGTCATTCTCGCCGCCGGGCAGGGGAAGCGTATGCATTCCAATCTGCCCAAGGTATTGCATCCCCTGGCCGGCAAGGCGCTGGTTGCGCACGTTATTGACACGGCGCGTACCCTGGCACCGCGTACCCTGTGCGTGGTTTATGGGCATGGAGGGGATATCCTGCCCGATACGCTGCGGGCACCCGATCTGCAGTGGGCGCTGCAATCGGAGCAACTCGGGACCGGACACGCCGTGCAGCAGGCTATGCCCCTGCTGCAGGCTGGCGGCACGACGCTGGTTCTGTACGGCGATGTGCCACTGATCCGTCAAGAAACGCTAGGCCGCCTGCTGCAGGCAGCGCATGACGGCTTGGCCATTCTCACCGTCGAACTGGACGACCCTTCCGGTTACGGGCGTATCGTGCGCGATGCGGATGGGTGCGTGCAGCGCATTGTCGAGCAAAAGGACGCTTCGGCACAGGAATTGCGCCTGCGCGAGATCAATACCGGAATCATGGCCATGCCAACCGAAAAACTGGGCGCATGGCTTGGCCGTCTGTCCAACGATAATGCGCAGAAGGAGTACTACCTGACCGACATCGTCGCCATGGCCGTCGCCGAGAAATTGCCGGTGCGTACGGCACCGGCGCAATACGCCTGGGAAGTGCTGGGAGTAAACAGCAAGGTTCAGCTCGCCGAACTCGAACGTATCGCCCAGCGTCGCCTGGCGGAGCATTTCATGGAGGCCGGCGTCCGCCTGGCCGACCCGGCGCGCTTTGATGTGCGCGGCGAGCTGGTCTGCGGGCGCGACGTGTTTATCGATGTCAATTGCATTTTTGAGGGCAAGGTCGAGCTTTGCGAAGCGGTTGAAGTCGGCCCGCATTGCGTGCTCAAAAACGCGCGCATCGGCGCGGGGACGCGTCTGGCGGCGTTTACGCACATCGAGGATGCGGTCGTCGGCGCTGACGGAAGGATCGGCCCCTTCGCCCGTCTGCGGCCGGGAAGCGAACTGGCCGAGGATGTGCATGTCGGCAATTTCGTCGAGATCAAGAAGAGCAGGATTGCGGCGCATTCGAAGGCCAACCATCTGGCCTATATCGGCGATGCCACAGTGGGCAGCCGGGTCAATATCGGCGCCGGAACGATCACCTGCAATTATGACGGGGCGAACAAGTTCCAGACCGTGATCGAGGACGATGCCTTCATCGGTTCCGATACCCAGCTGGTCGCTCCGGTGACGGTCGGGCGTGGAGCCACGCTGGGCGCCGGAACAACGCTGACCAAGGATGCGCCGCCGCAATCGCTGACCGTTTCTCGCGCCAAGCAGATCTCGCTGCCAGGCTGGAAGCGGCCGACCAAGGCCAAATGAAGCTAGGCGCGGGCTTCGCGGCGCGGCATCGTGGCGCCGTGTCGGAAGCCTGCGTCGTCTGTGCGAACTCAATTTGTAACGGATCATAACCATGTGTGGGATTGTCGCGGCTGTCGCCGAACGCAATATCGTTTCCGTCCTGCTGGAAGGGCTGCGCAAGCTGGAATATCGCGGCTACGATTCGGCCGGCCTCGCCTTGCTCAACAAGGGCGGGCTGCAACGCCTGCGCGCCGTCGGGCGGGTCGCCGAACTGGCCGCCCAGGTCAGGGAGAGTGGTGCCAGCGGCAACACGGGAATCGCCCATACCCGCTGGGCGACGCACGGCGTGCCGAGCGAGCGTAATGCGCATCCGCACATTTCCGATGGCCTGGCGGTGGTGCATAACGGCATCATCGAAAACCACGAGGCCTTGCGCGCGCGTCTGAAAGGCGAGGGTTACGAGTTTTCCTCGGAGACCGATACCGAAGTGGTAGCGCATCTCATCGCCTCGGAACTGAAAAAGACTCCCGATTTCTTCGTTGCCACGCGTACCGCCATTGCCCAATTGCACGGCGCCTATGCTCTGGCGGTGCTGCGCGAGGCCAGTCCCGAACACGTCATCGTGGCGCGCGAAGGCTCGCCTCTGCTGCTCGGCGTGTCGCCGGAAGGCAATTATGCCGCTTCCGATGCTTCCGCCTTGCTGCAGGTGACGCGGCGCATCGTCTATCTGGAAAATGGCGATTGTGCCGAGCTGCAGCGTGGAAGTTACCGCATCACCCGGGTGGATGGCACGCCGGTGCAGCGGGCCGAGATCGAGTCGCAGCTTTCCGCCGACGCCGTCGAGCTTGGCGCGTACCGGCATTACATGCAGAAAGAAATTTTCGAGCAGCCGGTGGCGCTGGCCAATACCTTGGAGATGCTGGGCACGGCGCGCAGCATCCAGCCCGGACTGTTCGGGGCGAATACCGAAACGGTGCTCAAGGATGTGCGCCAGGTGCTGATCATCGCCTGCGGGACCAGCTACCACGCCGGGCTCGTTGCCCGCTACTGGCTCGAGGCCGTTGCCGGCATTCCGTGCAACGTTGAGGTGGCGAGCGAGTATCGTTATCGTGATTCGGTCGCCGATGCGCAGACTTTGGTTGTCACCCTGTCCCAGTCGGGCGAGACCGCCGATACGCTGGCCGCCCTGCAGCATGCCAAGGCGCTGGGGATGACACGTACGCTGTGCATCTGCAATGTGCCCGAGTCGTCCCTGGTGCGCGAGAATGCCTTGCGTTTCATCACCCGCGCCGGCCCAGAGATCGGGGTGGCGTCGACCAAGGCATTTACCACGCAATTGGCCGCGCTGTACCTGCTGACGCTCATTTTCGCCAAGTTGCGCGGCCATCTGTCGGCGGCCAGGGAAGCGGAGGAGTTGCAGGCTCTGCGCCATTTGCCCCATGCGGTGGCGAAGGTGCTTGAGCTGGAAGCGCAGGTGAAGGCCTGGGCGGAGCATTTTGCTCTGAAGCAGGATGCCCTGTTCCTCGGGCGCGGTCGCCACTATCCGATCGCCCTCGAAGGGGCGCTGAAGCTCAAGGAAATCACCTACATTCACGCCGAGGCCTATCCGGCGGGCGAACTGAAACACGGTCCGCTGGCGCTGGTCGATAAGGACATGCCGGTGATTGCCGTGGCACCCAACGATGTCCTGCTGGAAAAACTCAAATCCAATCTGCAGGAAGTGCGGGCGCGTGGCGGCGAGTTATACGTCTTTGCCGATACCGATAGCGAGATGGCCGATGCCGAAGGCGTGCATGTCATCCAGCTGCCCGAACACTACGGCCAGCTGTCGGCACTGCTGCATGTCCTGCCGCTACAGTTGCTCGCTTACCATGTGGCTCTGGTGCGCGGGACCGATGTCGACAAGCCACGCAACCTGGCCAAGTCGGTGACGGTGGAGTAAGCCCCGCCGGGCGGGTGCGGCAAAGGAGGGCGTGCACGCAATTCCGGCATCGTCTATCATCGGGCGCGGGTAGGCTGGCGATTTTCGCGAGGGGGGCTGGGTTGAGAGTTCTTGATCTGTTTATACGCCACTGGGAGATTCTTAACGCCCTGCTGGTGGCTATCGGCCTCGTTATTTACGTCGTTGCTTCGCACAGTCTGCACCAACGCCGACATCCTTCGGCGGCGATCGCCTGGGTGATGGGTATCCTGATTTTCCCCTGCCTGACCCTGCCTCTGTACCTTGCTTTCGGCAGCCGCAAACAACTGGCGGCGGACCAGGTTTCCCTGTTGCGCGGTCCGCCGGTCAGCGGCAAATCGCCGCCGTCGACCGCTGCACGGGTGCGTCAGCTGGGGCGGGCGATGGGACTGCCCGATCCGGCCGGCTACGAGAATCTGAATATCCATGCCGACGGAAGCCAGGCGCTGCAGGCGCTGCGGCGCCTGATCGATGCCGCCGTGCGATCGCTCGATGTATGTACTTTCCTTCTCGGGCGCGACGCGCTCGGCCACGAACTTGCTGAGCAGCTCAAGCGGCGCGCGCGCGAGGGGCTGCGGGTGCGCCTCATGATCGACGGTATCGGTATTTACATGGGGGGGTATCCCGATCTGAAGGGGTTTCGCGAGGCAGGTGTCGAGGTGGTTCGCTTTGTTCCGCCCTTCCGCTCGCCGCTGCGCGGGCGAACCAATTTGCGCAATCATCGCAAGATGCTGCTGGCCGACGGCGAGCGCCTATGGTGCGGTGGACGCAATCTGGCAGCGGAGTATTTCGAAGGGGATTCGGCGCCTGTTTTGGGCACTGCGCCGTGGATCGACCTGAGCTTCGACCTGAGCGGCGGTCTGGCCGTCCAGGCGGCGCATCAATTCGAACAGGACTGGGCTTTTGCGACCGAGCGCGCCGCGCCAGCGCCTTTGCCCGACGTCGTTGGCGAGGTGCCGGGGGCGTGTCTGGCACAGCTGGTGGCGAGTGGGCCCGATCGGCGCGACGATACGATTCATACCCTGCTCATTTCGGCGTGCTTCACTTCGCAGCGGCGCATTCTGGCGATCACGCCGTATTTTGTCCCCGATGCCGCGCTGCTGACGGCGCTGACCCTGGCGGCGCGGCGTGGTGTCGAGATCGATCTTGTTCTCCCGGCGCGTTCCAATCACCGGCTGGCGGATTTTGTCCGTCACCGCGCCTTGCGCGATCTGGTGTTCTCCGGTGCGCGTGTCTGGATGCATCCGCGCATGGTGCATGCCAAGGCGGTGGTGATCGACGAGGAACTGGCGTTGACCGGATCGGCCAATCTTGACGGGCGCAGTCTTTTTCTCAATTACGAGCTGATGGTGGCTTTTTACGAGCGCCGGGCGATACGTGCCTTCGCCCGCTGGATCGAAGCGCGGCGGCGCGAAGCGGCGGTGTATGCCGCGGCGCGGCCGGGCATGTTGCGCGACCTGGCCGAAGGCGCGCTGCTCTGGCTGGCCTTCCAGCTCTAACGAGTACCAGAGCCACAGAACCGAGGTGGCGGAGCAGTAGTGCCACGGCGGATCCGTACAGGGCGGGGATTTCTTTACGCGCGTTGCCGATGTCGCGCCTGAGCGGCAAAGGCCGGGCGATTATCCCCTTGCGATGGCATTCAGGCAGGGGGGGCGGGATGTTTTTCAGCGCTGCGCGGGGGCGGCAGGGTCTTCCTCGCTGTCAATCGCTATTTGTTCGACGCTCCCGGTTTTGGGTGTAAATTACGTGAATCTCTGTCTTTTACAGTCAAGAGAGATCATGCGCAACGTAGAAACGATTCCCCAGCGCTCGTCCGGAGCCCCGGTCTTTCGCTTGGTCAGCGTCGCCTGGCTGATCGGCGTATTGGGCTTTGCCGCGCTGATGGGGGCGAGCCTGTGGCGCGAATTCAACGACCGCGAAGTTCAGGCGCGGCGCGAAGCGGAAAACGTGGCGCGGGTGCTGGAGGAACAGGCACAGGCTACCTTCCAGAAAATCGACCTGCTGCTCAGCGAAACGCTGCGCGATGTGCGAGTCGATGAACGCGGCAGGCTGGTCGGGACGCTTCTTGCGCCCGGTGAAACGCTCGATGAGCGTTTGCGGGAACGGATTTCGAGGGTTTCCGAAGCGACCGCGATTCATGTCGCGGACGCGGCCGGCAATTACGTTTTCAGCTCGATGCATCGCGTGCCACGGATCAACGTGTCGGATCAGGACTTCTTCCAGCAGCACAAGAACGATGCCTCGGCCGGGCTGTTCATTTCGCCGCCTCTGTTCTCGCCGACTTTCGGTTCGTGGGCGATCATTCTCAGCCGGCGCATCGAGGCGCCGGGCGGCAGGTTTGCCGGCGTGGCGGTGGTACTGATTCCATTGAAAGCCTTCGAAACCTTCTATTCGTCGATCAACATGGACGAGCATGGCGCCGTGCTCATGCGCGACGCGCGGATGCGCCTCCTGGCGCGTTACCCGCGCTTCGATTCGAACCTCGGCCAGGAAATGCCCGACCATCCGGTGACCCGTTTCCAGAAAAATGGCCTGCGCCAGGGCTCCTACCTTGAACACAGCCCGGTCGATGGAACGAAGAGAATCTACAGTTTCCGCAAGGTGGGCGATTATCCGTTGTATGTGCTGGCGGCGCTGGCCGAAGAGGACTACCTGGAAGAATGGTGGTCGCATGTGCATTGGTACGGCCTGGCCGGGCTGGTGATCGCCTTCGCTTCCCTTGCTCTGGCCGGCTTCGCCCGCCAGGGCGCGCATCGGCAGATGCAGGCCGAGGCGGTGCTGGCCGATTATCAGGCGCATCTTGAACAACTGGTGGACGAGCGTACGCACGATTTGCAGGAAGCGCGGCAACAGGCCGAGGCGGCCAACGAAGCCAAATCGGGCTTTCTTGCCAACATGAGCCACGAGATCCGCACGCCGCTCAACGCCATCCTCGGGCTGACCCGGCTGGCGCTGGATACGTCGCTCGACGAAGTGCAGCGCGATTACCTGAACAAGGTCTTCATTTCCTCGCGCGCCTTGTTGCGCATCCTGAATGACATTCTCGACTACTCGAAGATCGAGGCCGGGCGTATCGACCTGGAAACGGTATGCTTTTCCCTGGGCGAACTGTTACGCACGACAGGCGATCTTTTTTCCGCGCGTGCCGAGGAGAAGGGGCTCGAATTGTTCATCGAGGTTGGCGAGGACGTTCCCGATCGTCTGCTCGGTGACCCCTTGCGCCTCGGGCAGGTGATCAACAATCTGATCGGCAACGCGATCAAATTCACCGCCAGGGGCGAAATTCATGTCCGCTTTGCGCTGGCCGGTACCGATGCCGAGGCCGTGCAACTCGAGGTGACGGTGCGTGATACCGGGATCGGCATTTCCGAAGAGCAGGCCGGTTTGCTCTTCCAGCCCTTCGTGCAGGCGGATGCCAGCGTGACCCGGCGCTTTGGCGGCACCGGACTGGGGCTGGCGATCAGCAAACGTTTGGTCGAGCGAATGGGCGGACAGCTGACCCTGTCCAGCCAGCCCGGAGAAGGCAGTACCTTCGTTTTCTCCGTCTGGCTGAAATTGCCGCCGGCACAGGAGGAAGCGACCAATCTGCCACATCCCCTGCACGATTTGCGCCCGATGCGTGTCTTGGTCATTGACGACCAGGACACTTCGCTGAACATCATGCGCGCGATGCTCGAACGCTGGCGCTTCGACGTGGAAACGGCGCAATCCGGAGAAGAAGGGCTGCGCCGGTTCAGCGACGCCAAGGCGCGCACGCAGCCCTTCGGTTTGCTGATTGTCGACTGGAAAATGCCGGGGATGAGCGGTCTGGAGACGATCCAGGCGGTCAACAAGGAAATCGGGACGAGCGGCG
>CAYTWY010000006.1:0-35345 GCA_964440925.1 uncultured Propionivibrio sp.
GTCGGGTCAAAGAGGCCTGCTTCGTCATTACCGGCGAAGGGCGTACCGACTTCCAGACGGCCTTCGGCAAGGCACCGGTCGGCGTCGCACGCCTGGCCAAGCAGTTCGGCGTGCCCGTTTTTTGCCTGTCCGGCGGACTTGGCGCGGGCGCCGACGATGTGCTGGCACAAGGTATCGATGCCGTTTTCAGCATCTGTGACAAACCGATGTCACTTGAAGAATGCATGCACCACGCCGCCGCTCTGGTCGAATCCGCCACGGCACGGTTGTGCCGCATTATCGCGGCGAATTGTTTGTGTCATTGAGCGTGTCGCCAGACACGATTTTCAGGAGCAGGAGAAACCACTACAAAGGGGAACGAAATGGTACAAGGACCGATGCTACTCGTCATATTGTTCATCGCCATCGTGATGATCGTGGTGCTGATCTCGCGTTACAAGGTGCACGCCTTTCTCGCCTTGCTTGCCGCCGCTTTCTTTGTCGGCCTTGCCGCCGGCATGAATCCGGTCGACGTGAGCAAAACCATCATGAAGGGCTTCGGCGGAACGGCGGAGAAGATCGGCATCGTTATCATTGCCGGAACCATCATCGGCGTGTTCCTGGAAAAAACCGGCGCCGCGCTGACCATGGCGGAAACGGTTCTCAAATGGGTCGGCGCCAAGCGCCCCGCCCTGGCCATGAGCATCATCGGCTATATCACGTCGATTCCCGTTTTCTGCGATTCCGGTTTCGTCATTCTCTCCGCCCTGAACAAATCGCTGTCGCGCAAGACCGGCGTCTCGATGGCGGTCATGGCCACTGCCCTGTCGACCGGTCTTTTCGCCACGCATACCCTGGTTCCGCCAACGCCCGGCCCGATCGCTGCCGCCAACAATCTGCATGCCGATCTCGGTACGGTCATTTTCATCGGCCTAATGGTCGCCATTCCGGTCACGCTGGCTGGCTATCTGTGGGCTACCCGCTTTGCCAAGCGCTATGAAGTGCTTGCCGAATCGTCGGTCTCCTACGAGGAATTGCTCGAACGCT
This sequence comes from uncultured Propionivibrio sp., assembly GCA_964440925.1. GTDB lineage: Bacteria > Pseudomonadota > Gammaproteobacteria > Burkholderiales > Rhodocyclaceae > Propionivibrio. Next base: position 1,027 of record CAYTWY010000006.1, read on the forward strand.
TCAAGAGTCTGCCCAGCGCCCTGGCCGCCTTTACGCCCCTTGCCTTGCCGATCCTGCTCATCGGCATCAAATCGGTCGCCAATTTCCCCGGCCTGCCTTTTGGCGAAGGAGTGTGCAAGACGGCCATCGATTTCATCGGCGAACCGATGGTCGCCCTGTTGTTCGGGCTGCTGGCCTGCCTGATTCTGCTGGCGCCCAAGCTCGACGAGGAAGTCCTGTCGAACTGGGTGGGACAGGGAATCAAGGACTCGGCGGCGATCATCATGATTACCGCTGCCGGTGGCTCCCTCGGCGCCCTGCTGGCAGCAAGCAAGATTGCCGACTATCTCGGGTCGAGCCTTGCCGCCTACAACCTCGGCCTGTTCCTGCCCTTCCTGATTGCTGCTGCCCTGAAAACCGCGCAAGGCTCATCGACTGTCGCCCTGATCACCTCCTCGGCCATCGTTTATCCATTGCTTGACACCCTTGGACTGGCCGGGCCGATGGGCGCGGTATTGGCTACCCTCGCCGTCGGTTGCGGTGCCATGGTCGTCTCGCATGCCAACGATTCCTACTTCTGGGTCGTATCGCAGTTCTCCGACCTGAAAGTGAATATCGCCTACAAATGCCAGACTCTCGGCACTCTGGTGCAAGGTCTGGTCGGCATCACGGTGGTCTACCTGCTCAAGTTCTTCCTGATCTGACCGTCGCAATCGTCGCCCCGCGCACCCGCAGCCCTGCGGGTGCGCTTTTGTCCGTGCCGCATCCGGAGTAAGGTATATTGGCGCGCCATGGACAAGGAAAAAATACCGCGCTGCCCTCCCGTCATTTGCGTCCAGGCCCTGACTGCAGGCGTTCTCTCCGTTGCACAGGACTGGGCGGAACGGCTACATTTGCCGCTGATGGGTGAAGCCGATTACGCCCTGCAGGTCGACGTGCACGGCTTGCAGTTCGCCGATCTGGCCCCCGACGCACCCGGTCCGGTGCGCGTTGATTTTGTTGGTGGCAGCGCAGCGCATCGTCGCCAGTTTGGCGGCGGCAGCGGACAGATGATCGCCAGAGCCATCGGAATCCAGCCCGGAATCCGGCCCACGCTTCTCGATGCCACCGCCGGTCTGGGGCGCGATGCGTTCGTGCTGGCGCAACTGGGCTGTTGCGTAACCCTGACCGAGCGTCAGCCGATCATTGCCGCCCTGCTTGCCGATGGTCTGCAACGCGCCCGGTTTGATCCGGAAGTGGCTCCGATTGCCGCGCGCATGCGGCTGATTGACGGCGATGCCATCGCCCTGATGCGTGCCTGGCACGACGAAGCACCACAGGTCATCTATCTTGACCCGATGTTTCCGCAGCGCGATAAAAGCGCGCTGGTCAAAAAGGAGATGCGTCTTTTCCGTCCCCTGGCCGGCAATGATGATGACGCGCCCGAGCTCTTGCGTGCCGCCCTCGCCCTGGCTTCGCACCGCGTGGTGGTCAAGCGCCCGCGCCAGGCGCCGCCGATCGATGGCACGCCGCCTGGCTACGCCCTCGTCGGCAAATCGACGCGCTTTGACATTTACCCGAAACAATCGCTGCGTGCCCGCACGGCAGGGGGATGGAAATAAAGTTATTTTCCCGGAAATAGTGTAGCCAGACGGGACGCTTCGGGCTTTTCGCTGAAGCGACTGACCACCAGGGTGAATAGCAGCGACACCGGCACGGCAAAGACCAGCGGATCGATATCCTTGAAGGGGGTTCCGCTGCCCAGCGACGGCATGCCGAACAGTGCCTGGCACAGCCCCAGCGGCCGGGAAACCTTCTCGAAAACGAAGAGGAGAACCATGACGCTGACGGCCAGTCCGCTGAGAAAACCGCTGATCGCACCCGCTTTGCTCACGCCGCGCCAGAACAGCCCCAGCGCGTAAATGGCGAGGAAGCTGCCGGCGCACAGGCCGAAGAAGAGCGAAGTCCCGTTCACGATGATCGTTGCCCCGTCCTTGAAAAATCCGGGCAGGGCATAGGCGGTCAATGAGCTGATCAGGATGCCGGCCAGCATGGCCAGGCGCATGATGCGCATCGGCCGGGTAGACTTGAGGCCCAGTCCCTTTTCCAGGACATCGTGGCCGATAGCCGAACCCATGGTGTGAAATTGCGAACTCATGGTCGACATTGCCGCCGCCAGCAGGGTAATCATGAACACCGCCGCATACCACTCGGGTAAATTTTCCTTGATGAACAGCGGGATTACGTTGTCCGGCGAACCGGCGGCGGCAATGGCCACCTTGCCGCTCGTCTGCAGGAAGAACACATTCGACAGGGCGCCCACCACATAGGCCACCCCAGCCATCAGCATGATGAACAAGGCGCCGATGATGACGCCGCGATTGAGTTCGCGGTCGCTTTTCACGGTCATGAAGCGCACCACCAGCTGCGGTTGCGCCAGAACGCCGATACCAACGCCGAGCACGATGGTTGAAATCAGCGTCCACCACATCGGCGACAGGAACTCGGGCATCGACGTCCACCCGCGATGCCCCTCGGCCACCCAGGCGGCAGGAACTTGGGTGCCCAGCGCCGTCAGCTGTGCGTGCGCCGAAAGCACGCCGCCCAGCGCGTTATAGGCAAACCACACCAGGATGAGCATGCCGATGACCATGACTGCGCCCTGGAAAGCATCGGTGTACATCACGCCTTTCATGCCGCCCATCATCACGTACAGTCCGACAATCAGCACGATGGTCAGCAGGGCCGCCTGCGGCGACAGGCCGAGCGCCACCGTGAGAAAGCTGACGCCACCGAGCATGACCGCTCCGGCATAGAGCGGCATGCCGATGAAAATCAGAAGCGCCGCGGCCACCTGCAGGAAGCGCGAATCGTATCGCTTGCCGATGAACTCGGGGAAAGTGTGTGCCTCGAGCTTATGCCCCATGGCACGCGTCCGTTTGCCGAAAACGACAAACGCAATGAAGATTCCGAGCACGATGTTGAGCACGGTCAGCCAGAGGATGCCCAGACCGAATTTCGCTGCCGCGCCGCCAAAGCCGACAATGGCTGCCGTCGAGATAAAGGTTGAACCATAGGAAATGGCCATGATCACCGGATGTACCTTGCGCCCGGCAAGCAGATAATCCTGCGAATTCTTCGTCTGGCGGTAGCCGAGATAACCAAGAAGCGCCGTGACTGCCAGATAAACCAGCGTGGTGATGAATACGGAAGAATTCATGACGGTTCTCCTTCTTCCCACGCTTCTTCTTCGGCGATTTCTCGCGCCTCTTCAATCTGCCCCGGCTTGTTCCAGTTGGCCACGCCATAAAGCGCGCACAACGCCGCCGATCCCAGCGTCAGCAGATACGCCGACGCAACGCCCCAATCCCCCAATCCCAGCATGTCCCTCCCCTTGTGCTTTTTGTTCTGTTCCCGTCAGACGCTCAGCTGCCACCTTCCTTTGCGGCGCACTCGGCGCCATAAACCTGCCGGTCGGCAATGATTTCCAGCCCTTTGTCCTGCAGCCGCTGGCGCGAGCCGGGAATATCCTGTACGTCGATCATGAAGAACGCGCGACCGCCCTCTTCGACCGTGCGGCCATAGGCATTGGAAAAATTGACTCCGGCCGCAACGATGGCCTGCAGCAAGCGATCCAGTCCGCCGGGCTGATCTTCCATCTTGAGGACGACGATTTCGCGCAGCGCCGAAGACATGCCACTCTCGTTGAGCAGCCGTTGCGCGCGTTCAGGTTCGGATACGACCAGATTGAGGATACCCCAACCGTTGGCCGTGTGATTGAGGTGCAAGGAACGGATGTTGATCTGCGCCCGGTTCAGCACCGACGTCACCCGCTCCAGATGCCCCAGCTTGTTTTCGAGAAAAACGGAAACCTGATAGGTCATTTCGCCTCCCTGCGTTAACCCGCCTCGTAGCGTCTTCTTAAACGCTGGTTTGATACTGCTTGCGCCGGTCGAAGACCCGTACCGCCTTGCCTTCGGACTTGGGCAATGACCCCGGTTCGACCAGCTTGATCTGCGGACTGACCAGCACCTCGTCGCGGATCAGATGGGTGAGATGTCGTTGCAAACGGTCGAGGAACGCCACATCGCCGCGGAACCATTCCTTCTTCACCTCGACCTCGACCAGCATCTGGTCCTGATCATCGATGGTGTTCAGGGTAATGCGGTAATCGTCACCGACTTCCGGCAACTTCATCAGGATGCCCTCGATCTGCATCGGGAACACATTGCACCCCTTGATGATGAACATGTCGTCGGAGCGCCCGCAAATGCGGTCGATGCGCCGGTGGCTGCGGCCGCAGGGGCATCGACCGGGCAGGATACGGGTCAGGTCGCGCGTGCGGTAACGGATGACCGGCATGGCCTGACGGTCAAGCGTCGTCATCACCAGTTCACCGACTTCGCCTTCGGGAACCGGTTCCAGCGTTTCCGGATCGATGATTTCAACGATGTAGGCGTCTTCCCAGATATGCAGGCCATTCTGCTCGGTGCATTCGAAAGCCACCCCCGGCCCGTTCATTTCCGACAGGCCGAAGGAATTATAGGCCTTGACGCCAAACATCTCTTCGATGCGCCGCCGCTGCTCTTCGCTATGCGGCTCGGCGCCGATGACCAGGGTATGCAATTGCGTATCGCGTCGCGGATCGAGGCCCTCTTCCAGAAACACGTCGTACAGGCGGCCAAGATAGCTCGGGATGGCGTGCGCCACCGTGGTTCCGAAATCGCGCATCAGCTTGATCTGGCGCGGACTGTTGCCGGCCGCAGCGGGAATGCTCAGGCAGCCGAGCCGTTCGATGCCGTACTGAAACCCGAGCCCGCCGGTAAACAATCCGTAACCGCAGATGTTCTGGAAGGTGTCGGTGTCGCGCACGCCGGCGGTATAGAGCGAACGTGCCACCAGGTTGGCCCAGCTGCGTAGATCGTGCGCGTTGTGGTAAATCACCGCCGGATTGCCGGTCGTCCCGCTGGAGCAATGCAGGCGCACGACTTCCCTCTTGTCCACCGCGAGAAAACCCCAGGGAAAGTCACCGCGCAAGTCCTCCTTGGTAGTAAAAGGCAATTCACGCAGCTGTTCGATCGACCTCATGCCGCAATCGAGGAGGCGCCGGATCTCCTTCTTCCCCTGGTAATACGGCGCCTTTGTGGCCTGCCGCAGGGTCTCCATCAGGCGCGTCCGCTGGATCTGCTCCAGATCGCTGCGCGTCAGGGTTTCCAGTTCCTTTTCCCAGTACATACGGTCTCTGTGCCAATAATCAAAGGGTTCTGCCGGTACGCCGCTTGCCGACGAAACGGCAAGTATCCTTGAGCGCTTCGCTGCGGTCAATCCGCCAGATGTTTTTTACTGACGAGAAGACGATCCGTTGGCGCGGGTAATTAACGCGTAGAAATCCATTTTTCGTCCCAGTGCGGCACTTCCCTCGTAGGACAAATGCCCCGCATCGCGATAAAGAAACTTGTTTCCGATCGAGCTGTTGCATGTTCCTTCGTGGCACATTCCTCTGGTCAGCCAGACAACCCGGTTACCCTCTGCCTCTATCCGGGTCAGCATCTGGAAAACATCTTTCTGCCGACGTTCGGCGTCTGCCATGCGCAAATCGCAAGAATCCATGTTTTCCCCGAACATTATTGCTTTTATCAGGCATCGGCCAAGATCGTTCCCGTTTTGCGGCGTTGGCGAAAACAATACGGGCGTGACGCCCAGATCTTTCAATTTCTTTAATGTTTTTCTCATGTAGGACAGAGTTTCCTGCTCTCCACTGACCAGGCTTCCATCACGTAACAGAAGGCGCGCGTTCTTTTCGAGGTACTGGATAAAAGCGGAGCCAAGGACAACATACTTGATCGTCTTCTTTCCGGCGATGTAGGCAATAACCCGGTCATTGTTCTCCAGGCACCGTTTCGCTTGCGCTTCTGTATGGCCATGCGTCACCGGTGCCGCATCGAGTATTGGCCCGCACAGGGAAACCGTCATTTGCACTATTCCGGCGTCCGGTTTCGACGCCAGGATGCCCTGCATGAGATGCATCGCGTAGGAATCCCCCCAGAGCATTATTTCAGGGTCCTCGCTCGTCATGCAGCCCCTTGCCGGAGAAGATTGTCCGACGCAATCCTGACGTAAACCGAAATTTGCCCGGACCCTATGCTGAAGTTCTCCGACGCTTTCCCTGAATATTTTTTCAGGGAAATGTCGGTCGAGGTAGGGCACGAGCAGAAGAATCGCGATAAAGAAAATTGTTCCACCGCCGGCCAGAAGAAATACCTGTTTTCTACTGAAAACACCCTGCTTCCGGAAAGGACGCTCGACAAAACGCCAACTCAAATAAGCAAGACCAATCGATGTCAATGCCAGGAGGCCAAAAACGAGCGGGCCGGGTTCGTTCAGATATCTGTGGCGGGCAAAGGCAAATAACGGTTGATGCCACAGATATGCGCTGTAGCTGATCAGCCCCATGCCGACAAAGAGCGGTCTGCCCAGGAGTTTCCCGACAAACGTCGTCGGCCATGCACACAACAGGATCAGCGCGGTGCCCAGTGTCGGGATAAGGGCGTACAGGCTGGGAAACGGCGTGTTGCTGTCAAAGAAAAAAACACTAAACACTATTGACAGCAGCCCTGTGCCACTTAGCAACTGGTTTAGTGCCGGGGGAAACGAAGGCGACTGCTTTCGGAAAAAATGAAAGGCGACGAAGGCGCCGATGGCCAGTTCCCATCCTCGCGATGGCAGCAAATAGAAATTTGCCGACGGGGCGTTAAAAGCCCCCCAGTGGGCAAGCGCCAGACTGGCAATGGTCGCCAGGGACAAAAGGGGCAACATCCACTTTTTTCCCCAACGCCAGGAAAACATCAAGAAAAGGGGGAAAAGAACATAAAACTGCTCCTCTACTGCAAGGCTCCATGTATGCAGGAGCGGCTTCAATTCGGCGGCCGTATCGAAATATCCGCTCTCACTCAGAAACAGGAAATTCGATGAAAAAACGGAAACTGCGGCCATGCTTTGCGTAAAGTCTTTCAGGTCCTTTCGAAACAACCACATCCACGCAAAAGGAAGACAAACCACCATGACCAGAAACAGCGCCGGCAGGATTCGCCGTGCCCGGCGTTCATAAAATTTGACGAGAGAGAAATTCCCTGCTTCAAGTTCCGAGAGAATTATGGTGGTAATGAGATAACCGCTGATGACAAAGAACACATCGACACCGACAAACCCGCCGCTAAAGAGAGTGAACCCGGCGTGAAAAAGGATGACCGGAATCACAGCCAGACTGCGTAATCCGTCAACTTCCGGGCGATACTTCTGATGAAGTTGGTATATTGTTTTGTCCATCATTATCGGTTTGAATCTGAAATGTAATTTATAGGGGCCAGCCCTGCCGGAGGCGTAGCATGATATCACCTTGTTTTACCGCCATTTCTCTGTATGCAAGGGGCTCTTGGTCAGGGGGAGGTCCCCGTGCATCTTTTGCTTGGCGCATCCATGAGGCTCACAATGTACCCATCGATAATCATTGAAATCGATCACGCGGTCGGGATTCTTACCCTCAACAAGCCCGCACGGCATAACGCCTTCGACGAAAAACTGATCGACGAGACGACCAACGCCCTGCTCGAGCTGGAAGCGCACCCGCAGGTTCGCGTCATCGTTCTTTCGGCGGCAGGACGCAACTTCTGCGCGGGAAGCGACCCCGACTGGATGAACCGTACGGCCGGCAACACGGGGCAGGAAAATCTGCGCGACGCCCGTAACCTTGCCCGCTTGTTGCACACCCTGTACGGTCTGTCGAAACCGAGCATTGCCCGCGTGCAGGGCTCTGCCTACGGCAACGGCGTTGGCCTGGTCGCCGCCTGCGATATCGCCATTGCCTCCTATGACGCCCAGTTTTCCCTTCCCGAAGTCAGGTTCGGCATGCTGTCCGCCGTTGTCACCCCTTTTGTTCTCGAAGCCATTGGTCAGCGCCATGGTCGGCGTTACCTGCTGAGCGCCGAGCGCTTTTCCGCCGCCGAGGCCTATCGCATCGGGCTGGTGCATGAGATCGTTCCCGGCGAGGAACAGCTCGACGAGGCCGTCGGCGAAATCGTCGGCAAGCTGCTGAAAAACGGCCCGAACGCCCAGGCCGAGGGCAAGGCCTTGATCCGCAGCATTCCGTGGCCGCCGATCGATGAATCCGTTCTTGAAGATTGCGCGCAAAGAACGCTCCGTGTTCGTTCCTCGGCAGAGGGCAGGGAAGGCCTGGCGGCCTTGCTCGAACAGCGTAAACCGGCCTGGGCAATCTAGCCGGGCGGCTTCCCGCTGCGCCAGGCGTCAAACACTCACGGCGTCTTTTGCCGCCTGTTCCTGCAAATGCTGCTCGATGCGCTCCAGCGGCAGGCCCAGGCCCATTTCGTGCTCTATGGCTTGCAGCAACGGGAGTATTTTTATCCCCAGTGCCCTGATCTCGGTTCTTAGTCTGGCCTTGTCGGCTGTATTCAGCGCCTCGATCAGGCCGGAGGGCTCGGACTCGCTCACCAGACCATCGCCACCCTGGCGTAGCGCCCGGTCGAGGCGGTTGGCGGCCAGATGCAGCAATTCCCTGCCGCAGCTTACCCCGCGATCCTCCGTACTGGCCACTCCGACGCTGACCGTCAGTTTGACTTTTTCGCCGCGAATGACGATTTGCCTGGCTTTCAGGCTCCTGCCGACCCGTTTGCCGAACTGTACTGCCTGTCGCAAATCGACCCCCTTCGAAATGATCGCCAGCCGGTCGCCGCAATAACGTCCGATCACGTCCTGCGCGCCCAGTTTGCCCACCAGAAGCGCGGCCAGACGATCCGCGAGCAGTGCCGATACGCCGGATCCGAAACGCCGCATCAATTCGTCGCGATGGTCGATGCCGAAGACCAGGGCGGCGACCTGGCCAGTGGCTGTTCCGCCCAGCGGCATTTCGTCCAGCGCCATGCGGAAAATTCCGCTCTCCAGCAGTCTTTCCTCGACGGACAGGGGAAAACCGGCGATCGGATCGGCCGCCCCGGACAGGTGGTGCTCCGGCAGGATGTTCTTCAGCGTGGCGAGAATTTCATCTTTTTTCATGGCCCTGGTGATGAAACCGGCCATTCCGCGCTCGTGCGCGCTGGCGATATCCTCCTGCCGGTTCGCGTCGGAGACGATGAGAACCAACGGAATTTCCCGCAGCCGGCGAATGGAGCTGGCGCGCAGCCGCGCGAATAATGCGCCGGCATCGAGCCGTGGCAGGTTGACCGCGCAAAGCACCAGATCGATGTGCGCGTCGAGCATGAGTGCCTGCCAGGCCGATTAGCCATCGCTTTCCTGGACGACTTCAAATTCACCGCCCAGATGTTTGTTCAGGGTTGCCCGCACCACACGCGAGCCATCGACGATCAGTACCCGCCCAAGCTTGTTCATTTCTCCCCGCTACCCCTTAGGTTTTCTGCTTTCCTCGTCTATTTTTATGCCTCGCGCCGGCCGCTGCAAGCCATGCGTGGCAGTATATGGCTTCTTCTGTAAAGTGCGGTTAAGTGGCGCTAGCGCCAGCTTTCCGCCAGGGCGACCCAGTAGTTTATTCCCAGCGCCAGAACTGCGTCGTTGAAATCGTATCGGGTATTGTGCAACGAACCCTCGCTGCGCGCCGTGCCATTGCCGAGCCAGACGTAGCATCCCGGTTTTTCCCGCAGCATGTAGGCGAAATCTTCCGCGCCCATCGACGGCAATTCGTTACGGCGCACGTTGTCGGCTCCCACGAGATGCTCCGCCACCTTGACGCACAGCGCAGCTTCCGGCGCGCTATTGATGGTCGCCGGATAGCGGTGTTCGAACCGCACCGCGATGCGTGCCCCGAATGCCGCCGCAATTCCGGCGCACAACTGCTCGATGCGGCGTTCGATCATTTCCTGCACGTCGGCCTTGAAACTGCGAATGGTTCCCCGTAATACGGCGTCGTCCGGAATGACATTGAGCGCGTCGCCGCCATGCATCTGGGTGACACTGAGCACGGCGGCTTCGCACGGATGCACATTGCGCGCCACCACGGTCTGCAGAGCGAGCACCAACTGGCTGGCCACGACCAGCGTATCGACGCCCTGATCAGGCATCGCGGCATGACAGCCATGGCCGTGCACGGAAATTTCGAAAGCACAGGTTCCCGCCATGACCGGGCCGCTCAGTACCGCTAATTCGCCGGCTGGAATCCCCGGCCAGTTATGCAGACCAAAGACGGCATCCATCGGGAACTGGGCAAACAGCCCGTCCCTGAGCATGATTTCGGCACCCCCCTCGGATTCTTCGGCCGGCTGGAAAATGAAATAGACCGTGCTTGCGAGGTCGAGGCTCTGCCGGTTTTCTGCCATGTAGCGCGCTGCACCGAGCAGTATCGCCGTATGGCCATCGTGTCCGCAGGCATGCATCCGGCCCGGATTGACTGAGCCGTGCGGGAAATCGTTTTTCTCCTCGATGGGCAGGGCATCCATGTCGGCCCGCAAACCGAGGCCGCGTTGCGCTCCCGGCTTGCGGAGCACGCCCACCACTCCTGTTCCGGCCAGTCCGCGATGCACTTCCAGTCCATAGGACTGCAAGCGGCTTGCCACCAGATCGGCCGTGCGCTGCTCCTTGAAGGCCAGCTCGGGGTGGGCGTGGATGTCGCGGCGGATGGCGATTATTTCGTCAATGAACGGAATCTCACGAAAACCCATGATGTTCTTCCACAATGTGGGGATCTGCCGGCAGGCCTGTCGGCTTCAAGTGTATGTCAGGCCGGCTTGCTCGTACACCCCGCCTTCGCTATGCTCACGCGCATGCACATCGTGATCATCAGCGGTTTATCCGGTTCCGGCAAGTCCATCGCCCTCAACATGCTGGAGGATGACGCTTTTTTTTGCGTCGATAACCTGCCTTCTCCGCTACTGCACAATCTGCTCGACCAGCTGCAACAGCAGGGTTACGAGAAAGTGGCTGTGGCCATCGACATTCGTGGCGGCAACAGTATCGACATGCTGCCACAGCAGCTTGCCGACCTGCGCAACAGCGAACACGCCCTGCAATTCCTCTTTCTTGATACCAAAACCGATACCCTGCTCAAGCGTTATTCGGAAACGCGCCGGCGGCATCCGCTGGCCGATGCCCATCGCACGCTCGGCGAAGCCATTGCCGAAGAACGCGAACGTCTCGAAAGCCTGGCCGAACTCGGTCATCATATCGATACCAGCGATCTGAAGCCGAACACCCTGCGGGAATGGATCCGCCAGCTCGTGACCGACGGGAACCGTCAGACCCTGACCCTGCTCTTTCAATCCTTCGGTTTCAAGCATGGCGTTCCGCTCGACGCCGAACTGGCCTTCGACGTGCGCTGTCTGCCCAATCCCCACTATGCGCCGGAATTGCGTCCGCTGACCGGGCGGGATGCGGCGGTGGTCACCTTCCTCGAGGCTGAGCCGGAAGTGCTGCGCATGCGTGACGACATTGCCACCTTCATCGCCGCATGGTTACCCAGCTATATCCGCGATAACCGCAGTTATCTGACGGTCGGCATCGGGTGCACGGGCGGACAGCATCGCTCGGTCTACTTCGCCGAATGGTTGGGGCGTCATTTCCAGGGCGAGGCACGTGTTCTGGTTCGCCATCGCGAACTGCCGTCGCTGCCGGCAAATCCGCTCTGATGTCCTGGCTGGCGCTGTTCAAACCCGGCGACTGGTTGCTGGCCGTATCCGGCCTGTTGCTTTGCGTGCTGTTCTTCCCCCTCGCCTGGCATGGCGGAATCGGCGAAAAGGCAATCGTCAGACAAGGCGGCACCGTGTTCGCCGAACTCGATTTGTCGCGCAACCGCCGCATCGACGTTCCCGGCCCGCTTGGCATCACCCGTATCGCTGTTGCCGAGCGCCGTGTGCGTGTTGTTTCCGATCCCGGACGGCACCAGTATTGTGTGCATCAGGGATGGCTGGCGCGTGCCGGTGAAATTGCCATTTGCGCCCCCAATCAGGTCAGTGTCCAGGTCATCGGTCGCGAGGAGGCGTATGACTCGCTCAGTTATTAAACTGACCACCACGCGCGAAGACCATCGTATCGCGCGCATGGCGGCGGCGGCGGTCGGGCTTTCGCTGCTCGATGCGGCCATCCCCCTGCCGCTGCCGGGAATCAAGCCGGGACTGGCCAACATCGTCACCCTGATCGTCCTGGCGCATTACGGCTGGGGCACCGCCGCCTGGGTCTGCGGCCTGCGCGTGATTGCCGGTGGCCTGTTGCTCGGTTATTTCCTCTCGCCCGGCTTCCTCATGAGCCTGACCGGAGCCTTCTTCAGCCTGCTTGTCCTGGCTCCGGCCGCGCGCCTGCCGAAAGCCTGGTTCGGTCCGGTGAGCTGGAGTCTCCTGGCGTCCTTCGCGCATATCGGCGGTCAGTTGCTGCTGGCCCGCCTGTGGCTTATCCCGCATAACGGCCTGTTCCTGCTGGCTCCGCTATTTGCCGCCGCGGCCCTGGTTTTCGGTATCATCAACGGATTGATCGCCGCGCGCTGGCTCGCCGAGACACCGCCCGGTTCACTGTGAGGTACAACATGTCCAAGTCGTTCTGCCTGGCGCTTACCGGCGCCTCCGGCATGCCCTACGGGTTGCGCCTGCTGGAATGCCTGCTGGAGTCGGGTTGTCGCGTGCAGCTGGTTTATTCGCCCGCCGCGCAGATTGTGGCGCGACAGGAAACGGAACTGCAACTGCCCTCGTCCGCCGCCGCCGCGCAGGATCTGCTGCGCGCCCGCCATGCCGGCCTTCCCGGAAAACTCGAGGTTTATGCCTGCGAAGACTGGTTTGCCTCTCCGGCCAGCGGCTCCAATCCGCCCGAAGCAATGATCGTCTGTCCCTGCAGTATGGGTACGCTCGCTGCCATCGCCCAGGGTCTGGCCAACAATCTGATCGAACGCGCCGCCGATGTCATGCTCAAGGAAAAACGCAAGCTGATTCTGGTTCCGCGGGAGACGCCCCTTTCCATCCTGCATCTCGAAAACATGCTGCGTCTTGCGCGCGCCGGCGCTCTCATCCTGCCGCCCAGTCCCGGTTTCTATCATCATCCGCAGAATGTCGCCGAACTGGTCGATTTCGTCGTTGCCCGCATTCTCGACCAGCTTGGCCTGAAGCATGCTCTTTTGGCTCGTTGGGGAGAAGAGAGCGTGTCCGGCTAGACGGTCGGGTTATCGCGGCTTTTTCAAAACGTACCGGAACTGCCCGCGTGACAGCTGCAGTATTCTGTTCACACCCGGTTGGGCTAGAATCAAGAGACGACAGAAGTAGCCTATCTTTCCTGGGAAAGAGGGTTTCTGCATGTGAGGACGCGATGTTGCGATTTCTTCTTAAACTCCTTGCCCTGCTGTCATTTGCCCCCGATCTGGCGGCCAATGAGCGGATCGTCGTTGCCGCATTCGAATATCCGCCAATCTACCAGGACGGCAAAAACAAGGGCTTGAGCGGCGATATCGTGGTCGAATCCTTCAAGGCGGTCAATATCGACGCCGAAGTGGAGTTTTTTCCCGTTTCCCGGATGGTGCTGATGGTCAGCAAAGGGCTGTTCGTGTGCGGCATCGGGGGAAAAATTCTGTTCAATGATCCGGAAGTGCTTCCCACGGTGACTTTCTCTTCGGTGATCCAGTATGTCTATCAGACTTTCCTTTACGATCAGCGCAGATTTCCCAGGGGGGTGGATTTTTCTTCTCTCGAGGAGATGCGGAAGTACAACATTGGCGTTCTGCGCGGTAGCGGGATCATGCGTTTCCTGGAAAGAACGCCGGGTCTGACGCTGCATGCGAACAATCATCATGAAGGGAGCGCTCGCCAGCTGCAAAGCCGGCGGATCGATCTGTGGGCGATTGTCGATCTGACCGGTCTCATGTATATGCAGCAGCTGTTTCCGGATGAGGCGCTCCATTACAGGTATTCGAAAGCACTCAACCTGGGCGATGTTTCCGTTGTTTTTTCCAAAAAAAGGGATCCGGAAAACAAATACAACAACAAGTTCCGGCAGGGACTTGCCATTATCAAGAAGAACGGAACCTACATGGAGATCATGGCGCGCTATTACGGTGGCAGGGAAAATATCAACAAGCTCAGTCTGACCGAGGATCTGCGCGGGAAAAGGTAACGCTGGTGCGGTAGGGCGTCTATCGCGCCAGCGGCAGGCGCAGCGCGACCTCCAGCCCGCCGCCTGGGGCTTCGTCAAGCGACAGGCTGCCGCCGCAGGCGGTGACGATACGGCGCACGATGGCCAGGCCCAGGCCGCAACTGCCGCCGGTGGCGCGTGCCGGTTCGATCTGGGCGAAGGCTTCGAGCGCCCGCTGACGCTGTGCGGCGGGAATGCCGTTGCCGTGGTCGCGGATGCGCAGGCATACGGTCTGCGGCGAGTCGAGCGTGAGCGAGACTTCGATCGGTGGGGCGCCGTATTGCAGGGCGTTGTCGATCAGGTTGTCGAGCAGGCGCTGCAGGTTGCCGTGCCCGATGGCGACAAAGGCGCCGGCGGCCGCCTCGCTGACAGCGATTTCCAGCGGCCGGCCGAGTTCGCGCTGGCGGGCGATTTCGTCGCTCAGCGCATCGGCGAGGTTGAGCGGGGGCGGCGGCGCGGCGCTGGTCTTCTCGCAACGCAGGAAATCCAGACATTGTCCGACGATGCGCTCCATGTCTTCGCTGTCGCGCCTCAGTCCGTCGCGTTCGGACGATTCTTCGAGCAAGGCGAGGCGGACGCGCAGGCGCGCCAGCGGGGCGCGCAGGTCGTGCGTCAGGCCGGCCAGCATTTCGCGCCGTTCGGCGTCAGCGGAGGCCAGCTGGGCGAGCATGGTGTTGTGTTGTTCGGCCAGGCGGCGCACTTCGCGCGGCCCTTCGGGAATGACGGTGCGCGCGCTGCCGTCGCCGGTGGCGGTGACGGCTTCGCCCAGACGCGCCAGCGGGCGCACGATGCCGCGCACGAACAGTCCGGCGATCAGCACCAGCACGAGCAGGTTGGCGCCCAGCCAGAGCCAGAAATCGGGCGGCATGCCCGGTGGCGCAAGGCGCGGTGGCGGCAGCACCAGCCACCAGCGCTCGCTGCCGACCATGAAACCGATCCACAGTCCGTTGCGGAATTCCGGACCCTGATGGCGCAGGAGAACGGGTTCGCCGAGGATGTTTTTCAGTTGCCACGACAACTGGCGGGTAAAACCGCGCCGGCCGAAGCCGAACGGCGGTTCGGCCGGCGGCACGGCGTCGTCGTCGGGGCGCAGCTGCAGCCACTGTTCGCCGATGTCGGTATTCTCCAGGTGGCGGCGTGCTTCGGCGTCGAGGCCGGGCAGCACGGTCTGCAGCAGGCGGATCTGCCCGGCGATCAACTGCGTCGTCTGGCGCATGTGGGCATTTCTGCCGGTGTGCGAAATGAGCGAGAACGTGGCGTATTCAGCGATGGCGACGACGGCGACGACCAGCAGCACGGTGCGTGTGGCGAGCGAAGCGGGAAAGAGGCGCTGCCGGACGTTCATGCTGCGGATTCCGGCGTTTGCCCACCGGGAACGAAGACATAGCCGATGCCCCATACCGTTTGCAGGTAGCGCGGATGCGCCGGGTCGTCTTCGAGCAGGCGGCGCAGACGATGGATTTGCACGTCGATGGCACGGTCGAAGGATTCGCTGTCGTCGCCGCGGGTCAGTTCGAGCAGGCGTTCGCGCTTCATCGGCAGGTTGGGGTGGCTGGTGAGGGCGTTGAGCAGGGCGAATTCGCCGCTGCTCAGTCCGATGGCCTGGCCGTCGCGCGAAAGCTGACGCGTGCCGCGATCAAGGCTCCAGTCGCCGAAGCGGATGACCCCACCTTGCGCTGCGGTAGCTCCGGCAGCCGGCGTCCCGCGCCGCAGCACGGCTTCGATGCGGGCGACCAGCTCGCGCGGGTCGAAAGGCTTGCCGAGGTAATCGTCGGCGCCCATTTCCAGTCCGATGACGCGATCGACCGGCTCGTCGCGCGCCGTCAGCATGATGATCGGACGCGTCTCGCCGCGTGCACGCAGGCGGCGGCAGGCGGCCAGGCCGTCTTCGCCGGGGAGCATCAGGTCGAGAATGACGAGCTGCGGCTGATAGCGCTCCAGACAGGCGTCGAGCTGGCGCGTGTCGGCCAGCAGCAGGGTGTCGAAACCGTGCCGGCCGAGATAGGTGGCGAGCAGCTGGCGCAGCTCGGGGTCGTCGTCGATAAGGAGGATTTTCTTCATGCGGCGCGCTCCTTTGCGCGGAATCGGTATGATGCCTATTCTAGGATGGAATGTCGCCGCCGCTTCGGTCTTGAAACAATTTGCAATGCCTGACCGAAAAAGCGAAATGCTTTGCAATGGAAAGCGGCCGAAAATACGCCAATGTTTTTTCGCGCCGGCCGAGGTGGCGCCTGGCGCACAAATTTTCCGGAGAAATGACGTGAAACGCAGCGTATTGCCCCTGTCGCTTCTGATGGTTTTTGCCTGGGCGCTGATTCAGCCGGGCGCGGTTCTTGATTTCTCGGCGTCCTTCTTTCCCCTGCGCCGGGCGCTGACCTTGCTGACCGGCGCCCTGGCTCTGGGCTGGATGACGGTGAGCATGGTGCTGGCCTACCGTCCGCTCTGGATCGAGCGACAGCTGGGCGGGCTGGACAAGCTGTTGTGGGTGCATAAATGGGTGAGTATCGGCGCGGTGCTGCTCGTCGTCGTGCACTGGCTGGTGATTCTTTCGCCGCGCACGCTCGAAGCCTGGGGCTGGGTTGAGCCGCTCGTGCGCCCGCACCGCGGCGGTGGCGGCGGCAACACGCTGCTGCGGCAGGCGCGCAGCATGGGCGAATGGGCGGCCTGGCTGCTGATCGTCCTCGGCATCCTGTCGCTGCTACGGCGTATCCCCTATGCCTGGTTTCGCCGTCTGCACAAGGGCATGCCAGTCGCTTTTCTCATTGCCGCCTACCATAGCGTCATGTTGCTGCCCAATGGCCAGGGCGGTTCCTTGTTCGGCGTGCTGGTCATCGGCCTGGCACTGGTGGGCAGCATGATCGCTGTCTATTCGCTGGCTGGCCTCGTCGGGCGCACCCGCCGTTACCGAGGGCAAGTGGCCAGCGTCGCTTGCACGGCGAGCGGCATCGTCGAACTCTCGGTGACGCCGGAGCCGGCCTGGCCGGGGCATCGGGCCGGGCAGTTCGTCCTGCTCACCGTCGATGGCGCGGACGGCGCGCATCCGTTTACCATCGTTTCGGATTCGCGGCCGGGTGTGCCGCTGCGTTTTGCCATCAAGCCGCTCGGCGATTTCACCCGGGCACTGGGGGGGCGGGTGCGGCTTGGCGATGCGGTGCGCCTTGAAGGCCCGTATGGTGGCTTCGATTTCGGCACGGCGGCGGAAGATCAGGTCTGGGTCGCCGGCGGCATCGGTGTGGCGCCCTTTCTTGCCCGGCTGGAAAGTCTGGCCGCGGCCGGCGGAACGAAAGCGCCGGTGCATTTTTTCTATGCGGTGAAAACGCCTGTCGAGGCGACTTTCCCGGAGGGGCTGGACGATTTGTGCCGGCGCGCCGGCGTCATGCTGCACCGGCGCATCGAGGCCAGTGAGGGGCGCTTTGCACCGGCCGAAATCGGTCGGTTCGTCTCTCCGGGGTGCAGTGTGTGGTTCTGCGGCCCGGCGGTCTGGGGGCGGGTGCTGCAGCGCGTCCTGGGCACTCACTTTGCCTTACCGCACGCCCGCTTTCACCGCGAGATTTTTGCCTTCCGCTGACAGCTCCGGGGGGCACGGGAAACAATTTGCAACCAACTTTGCCGGCAGCGAAATTTTTTGCAACAGCGGGGCGCGGAAAATGCAATGGTCAGCCAAGGGGTGGGCAATCGTCGCCCGGCTGAAGTTCCACCACCCGTTTATCGAAGGAGTACTGAAATGAAAACACACCTCTCTCCCCGTTCCTGCGTTGCCGTGCTTGCCCTGTTTCTCGGTCTGGTCGGTAGCGCTCTGGCCGTGCCGCCGGAGTCGGGCGCACGCGGCCCGCAACCCGGCCACGGAATGCATGCCGAAAGAGGCATGATCGGCCAGCGTGACATCGCCCGCCTGCACGACGAGCTCAAGCTCGATGCCAGGCAGGAAGCCCTGTGGCAGCAAGCCGCCAAGGCATTCCTGGAGCAGGCCAACGCGCTGCGCGAAGAGCGCCGCAAGCAGCACGACGAACTGCTGGCGCAGCTCAAGCAGCCCGGTGCCGACCTGCGCGCCATCCATCAGCGCATGGAGAGCCTGCGCGCCGAGCGGCAGAAGCAGCGTGCCGTCAGGCATGAGCGCTGGCTGGCCGTTTATGAGGCGCTCAATGCCGAGCAGAAGGACAAGGTGCGGCTGTTCTTCAAAAGCCGGGTGGAGCGCATGGGGCATGTCGCTGCCGAGGGTCGGCGGGGGGCACGCCCTGGCGGTAACGCCCGGCCGGAGGGGGCAGCAAGAGGGCCGGCGGCACGCTGAGAATCGATGGCCGCGCTTCCGCTTTGCGTCGCCGGGCGGAAGCGCATTCGAGTGAAATGATCAACTAGCGGAAATTTCAGGAAGAGCGCATGGCGTTGCCGTATCCCCGTTGTATTTTCGTGTTGCCGCTCTCTCTGCTGGCCGCCTGCAGCGCGTTGCGCGTGCCGGGCGAGGCGACAAGCGCTTCTGCCGCGCCGCTTTCCTGGTCGGCGGCGTCTTCTGCCGCCGTGCCGGCGCAGACGTTGCCGCCGCAGACGCTGGCCGCCTGGTGGCGACAGTTCGACGATCCGCTGCTCGATGGCCTGATCGAACAGGCGCTCGCGGCTTCGCCCGATCTGCGCTCGGCGCAGGCCAGATTGCGCCAGCTTCGCGCCCAGAGTGGCCTGGCGCAAGCCAATTTGCTGCCCAGCCTGTCCGGCGCGGCGTCGGCCAGCCGCGCCCGCAGCGGCACGGAAGCCGGCGGCAGCGGGAGGACGCAGACGCGTTATGCGGCGGGCGTTGACGCCAGCTGGGAAGTGTCCATTTTCGGTGGTCTGCGCGATACGGCGCGCGCCGCCGAATTTGACCGGACGGCCGGCGAAGCGTCGCTCGATGGCGTGCGAGCCAGCCTGGTGGCCGAAGTGGCGCTCAATTACATTGCCCTGCGTTCGGCGCAGCAACGTCTGGCGATCGGGCGCGAGAACGTGGCGAGCCAGGGGGAAACGCTGCAGATGACCGAATGGCGGGCGCAGGCGGGCCTGGCCTCGGCGCTTGATGTGGCCCAGGCGCGTACCAATCTGGAACAAAGCCGGTCGTCGCTGCCCAGCCTCGAAATCAGCCGGGTGACGGCGGAGAACCATCTGGCGGTGCTCTGTGGGCGTCCGGCCGGCAGTCTGGCCGGGAGTCTGGGCGAGATAAAAGCGTTGCCGACGGCGCCGGCGCAGATTGCTGTCGGCATTCCGGCCGACACGTTGCGCCAGCGCCCCGATGTGCGGGCGGCAGAACAGGCCGTGCTGGCCGAAAGGGCGCGTAGCGCGGCGAATACGGCGGAGCGCTGGCCGAGCCTGTCGCTGTCCGGTTCTTTCGGCTGGCAGGGCTTTAGCGCGGCGAGCTTCGGCGGCGCCGACGCGGTCGTGCGCTCGCTGGCCGGCAGTCTGGCGCTGAGCTTGTTCGACGGCGGCCGTCTCGGCGCACGCATCGAGGCGCAGGAGGCGGTGCAGGAACAGGCCCGGATCGCTTATGAGAAGACTGTTCTGTCGTCGCTCGAAGAGGTGGAGAACGCTCTCGTCGCCTATGCCGTCGGCCACGAGCGCCTGGCGGCGCGCACCGAGGCGGCGCGCTCGGCGCGCGTGGCCAACGCTCTGGCGCGCACGCAGTACGCGGCCGGACTCATTGATTTTCAGAAAGTGCTTGATACCGATCGTACGCGCCTGACGGCAGAAGAAGCGCTGGCCAGTGCGCAGGCCGAGTTGTTGACGGCCGTCGTGCAACTCTACAAGGCCCTTGGCGGCGGCTGGCAGAATCTGCCGGGCTGAGCGCCTGTTTTCAGGAAGAATGACGCAAATGACCACCAGCCAGGAACTCCCCGATTTTTTGCGCAAGTCCCCCCGGTTTTTCTCCGGACGCAGGAAAGTCAGCGTCATCCTTGCCGGCGGCGCGCTCGTCCTGCTCATCGGTCTGTGGGTTTTCGGCGGCGAAGGGGCGCCACAGGGGAACTATCTGACCGAGGCGGCGGCGGTCGATGATCTGGTGGTTTCGATTTCCGCCAACGGGACGCTGGCGCCGACGCGTTCGGTCGATGTCGGCAGCGAATTGTCGGGCACCATCGAAGCGGTGCTGGTCGAAGAAAACGACCGGGTGCGCAAGGGGCAGATCGTTGTCCGCCTCGATACGGCAAAACTGCAGGACGCCGTGACCAAGTCGCGCGCCGCCGTGACGGTGGCCGAGGCGGCGGTTCACGAAATGGAAGCGACGGCGCTCGAGGCGCGCGCCAATCTAGCGCGGTTGCGGCATGTGGCCGAATTATCCGGCGGCAAGGTGCCGGCGCAGAGCGAATTGCAAACCGCCGAGGCGGCAGGGCTGCGCGCCGAGGCCAATGTCGACAGCGCCAAGGCCGCCGTCGTGCAGGCACGGGCGGCACTGAAAACCGATGCGACCAACCTCGCCAAGGCGGTGATCCGGGCGCCGATCAACGGCGTGGTGCTGACGCGCAAGGTCGAACCCGGGCAGACGGTGGCTGCGCAGATGACGACGCCGGTTCTCCTCACACTTGCCGAGGATCTGACCCAGATGGAGCTTCAGGTCAAGGTCGACGAGGCCGACGTGGGCACCGTCAAACTCGGGCAGACGGCCAGTTTCAACGTCGCGGCCTGGGGCAACCGTAACTTTCCGGCGCGGATCAAACGCATCGGCATCGGCGCGACGACGACCGATAACGTGGTGACTTACAAAACCATCCTTTCGGTCGATAACCGCGATCTTGCCCTGCGTCCGGGTATGACGGCGACGGCGCGCATCGTCACGGCGCGACGCGACAAGGCGCTGCTGGTGCCGAACACGGCGCTGCGTTTTTCGCCGACGGTGGGCAATGGCAAGGCCGGGCAGGGGGCGAGCTTTCTTTCCCGTCTGGTGCCGCGTCCGCCGCGTCAGGAAGGGCGGAAAAATGGCGCCGCACCGCATCCGGCGACCGGCGCCGGCCAGGTCTGGGTGCTGCAGGACGGGCGTCCGCTGGCCGTTGCCGTGGAGGTCGGCCTGAGCAACGGCAAGCTGACCGAGATCACGGGCGGTGATCTCAAGCCCGGCATGGCGGTGATTACCGATTATCAGGAGAAGCGCCGGTGAGCGAGGCGGATGCGCCACTGATCGCCCTGCGCCAGGTGAGCAAAACCTATGGTGAGGGGGCGGCGGCCTTTCAGGCGCTGCGCGGTATCGACCTCGACATCCGGCGCGGCGAATTTGTCGCCATCATGGGGCCGAGCGGTTCCGGCAAATCGACGGCGCTCAACATTCTCGGCTGCCTCGACGGGCCGACCTCCGGAGAATATCGCTTCAGAAACATCGGCGTCGATCGTCTGACGCGCAATCAGCGCGCCTTGCTGCGGCGGCATTCCCTGGGCTTTGTTTTCCAGGGCTTCAACCTGCTCTCGCGCACCTCGGCGCAGGAAAACGTCGAACTGCCGCTGCTCTATCGTGGCGAGAAGGCGCCGGAGCGGCACCGGGCAGCGCGCGAAGCGCTGGACAGGGTCGGCCTGACCGGCTGGGAACATCACACGCCGGCGGAATTGTCCGGTGGCCAGCAGCAGCGCGTGGCCATTGCCCGCGCCATCGTCACCCGGCCGCTGGTACTGCTGGCCGACGAGCCGACCGGCAATCTCGACAGCCAGCGCGGCCACGAGATCATGGAGCTGCTGGTCGCGCTCAACCGCGAACACGGCATCACCATCCTGATGGTGACGCATGAGCCGGAAATGGCCCACTACGCCAGCCGGGTCGTGCGCTTTGTCGACGGTCTCGTCGATAGCGATGTGCAGAAGAGTCAGACAGAATATGCTTAACCACAACGGGCACAACGAACGCAACGAAAACCCCTTTGGGGTAATCGTATCCTCCACATACCGTGACGCTTCAATCGCCGGTTCTTGCCGGAACTTGCATCTCGTTGTGCCCGTTGTGGTTAAACTTTTTTTCAAAAGCCTCTTCTTATGCTTCTGAACGCCCTGCTGCTGGCCTTGCGCGCCATTCGGCGCAACCTGATGCGCTCCTTCCTGACCGTGCTCGGGGTGGTGATCGGCGTGGCGGCCGTGGTGACCATGGTCACCCTCGGCAACGGCGCGACGCGCATGGTCTCCGACCAGATCTCCAGCCTCGGCAGCAACCTGCTCATCCTGCGTCCGGGGCAGCGCATGGGGCCGCACGATGCGGCCGGAGCGAGCAACTTCAAACTGGCCGACGTCGAGGCGCTGGAAAGCCAGATTCCGTCGCTGCGTGCCGTCGCGCCGGTGGTCAGCAGCCGGGTGACGCTCGTTGCCGGCAACCAGAACTGGCAGGCGCCGGTCAGCGGGACGACCAGCGTCTATCTCGTGACCGGCAACTGGACGATGGCGCAGGGGCGGGCCTTCTCGCCGGACGAGGAGAGCGCCGGCAAAGCCGTGTGCCTGATCGGGGAGACCGTAAGAAAGCAGCTTTTTCCGCAGGGGTCGGCGCTGGGCGAAGAGTTGCGCGTGAAGAATTTCAGCTGCCAGGTGGTTGGCGTGCTGCGCGCCAAGGGGCAGGGCGCCATGGGGCAGGATCAGGACGATACGGTGCTCGTCCCGATCCGCACTGCGCAGCGCCGGCTGACCGGCAATACCGATGTCGGGACGATCATGCTGTCGATGCGCGACGGCGCTGATTCGCCGCATGTCGTGGCGCAGGTGACGCGGCTGATGCGCGAACGGCGCAAATTGTCGGAGAACCAGGACGACAACTTCAATATCATGGACACCAAGCAGATCGCCGAAACGCTGTCCGGCACCATCCGCACCATGACCGGCCTGCTCGGCGCAGTGGCGGCAGTCAGTCTGCTGGTCGGCGGCATCGGCATCATGAACATCATGCTCGTCTCGGTCACCGAGCGCACGCGCGAAATCGGCATCCGGCTGGCCATCGGCGCACTGGAACACGAAGTGCTGCTGCAATTCCTGATCGAAGCGGTGGTGCTCTCGGCACTCGGCGGACTGGTCGGCATCGTCCTCGCCTTCATCACCTGTCTTGGACTGACCAGCCTGATGCACATGCCCTTCCTGTTCAACCCCGGCATCAACCTGCTGGCCTTCTTCTTCTCCGGTGCCATCGGCATCGTCTTCGGCTTCGTCCCGGCCCGCCGCGCCGCCAGCCTCGACCCGATTGTCGCCCTGCGCTTCGAGTAAACGCCAACTAACGATGCTCTGGAAGGCTCATGCCTATTGGTTTCCAGAGCACATCAATCCGGGAAGTCGGTGTTATCGGGTGCGCATGCCACCGTCGTGGTCTGGCGTTGCACACGGGTTTAAAAGCAGAAGTCTCTGAGGCGTTTGGTCATCAGCGGGGGACTGAGCTTGGAAACTTTAACAGTAGTGTCCGGTTAAAATGATACCCATGAGCTTGAAACCAAGAACTGGTGAGGTATTCGGAGGATTTCTGTGTGTCTCCGATTTGAACGGTGAATTGCCAATGAGGCAGTCTTCTGGCTTTGTTTTCGCTGGGTCATGAGAGATTGTTTTCGTGGGTGACAAAACCATTGGTCGTTGTGAGGGCCGCTAGAAACGCCGTGGTTTCATTTATGCCGCCTCGTAACGCTTTCGAACCGGATTGGGCATTTCCGGGCTTTGGCATGGTTTTGCTTTTCAGAAGGCGTTGTGACCATGGAGCCTTTTCGGCTTCGATTACCCAGAGCGCCTTTGGCCGAAGGTACTCATCTAGCCGCATGAGCCAAAGCTGATGCCATCCTGGGTGAATTGGCGATACACGACTGGTTTGCGAATGCGCAGAGACAGCCTTGACCTGAACCTTGATCTCCGGCTGACCAGACAGAACTACCTTAATGTCCCAGGCGTGTTCACTGGCAGAACCGAACTCAAATTTTGCATTCGGGAAGCGGGACTTCGCATAGATGCGAGCATAGAACTCAGCAATAACCCCCGTCTTTTGATCCCCGATTGGAATCTCTGTAGTACGCGTGCGCTGAAGCTGCTCAAGTACTCCATAGGCTTTGGCGTATAGGTCTATCGCGTCGAAGATGTCTTGCACGCCGCTACTACTCCTGTGACGCCCAACTATAAATAGCGATCATGACGCGAAACTTTCCGCCATGACGGATAAAAAAGCCGCTGTCAGTTGAAATCGCTCCTCGCAGCTTTCATGCCAGGCGACTATACGCGCCGGGTCGGTGGCTGTCCAGTCCGCCCTTTGTGCGGGCCGCCGCGAGCCTGGCGGCGCGGTTTGGGGCGGCGGCTTTCCGGGCCTTGCCTTGCGCTTCAGATGGTGTTTTGTCCGGCCTCATCGCTTTCGTTTGGCGTCAGGGTGGAAGGCAGGCCGGGGCGCTTGTTATAATCAAACGTTCCACGCAATTCTTGAAAACAGGGGCGTTACGTTCATCATGCTTAAATTCCGGTCCGCTTTCCTTGCCTTCCTTTTTCTTCCCGTGCTGGCTTGCGCGCAACAGATGCCGGTGCCGCCGGCACTGGCGGCGAAGTCCTGGCTGTTGATCGAGTTCGGTTCCGGCCAGACGCTGGCCGCGCAGGCGGCGGAAGAGCGCCTTGAACCGGCGTCGCTGACCAAGCTGATGACCGCCTATCTGACGTTTTCGACGCTGCGCCAGGGCCTGATCCGGATCGACCAGACCCTGCCGGTTTCGGAACGGGCGTGGAAGGCCGAAGGTTCGCGCATGTTTGTCCAGGTGGGGACGCAGGTGAAGGTCGAGGATCTGATCAAGGGCATGATCGTGCAGTCGGGCAACGATGCCTGCGTGGCGCTGGCCGAAGGCATCGCCGGCAGCGAGGAGAGTTTTGCGCAGATGATGAACCGCGAGGCGCAGCGCCTGGGCATGAAGTCGACCAGTTTCCGCAATGCGACCGGGATGCCCGATGCGCAGCATTACACCACCGCCGGCGATCTCCTCAAGCTGACGCGGGCGCTGATCCGCGACTTCCCGGAGGAATACGCCACGTACTATTCGCTCAAGGAATTCCGTTATAACAACATCACCCAGCCGAACCGCAACCGCCTGCTGTGGCTTGATCCGACGGTCGATGGGGTGAAGACCGGGCATACCGATGGCGCCGGTTACTGCCTCGTTTCCTCGGCGCGGCGCGGCGCCCGGCGGGTGCTGGCCGTGGTGCTGGGGGCGGCGTCGGAAGCGGTGCGGGCGCAGGAGTCGCTCAAGCTGCTCAATTACGGCTTCCAGTTCTACGATGCCGTTCGCCTGTATACGAAAAATCAGGTGGTTTCCAACCTGCGGGTGTGGAAGGGTGCGGATAATACGGTCAAGGCCGGCTTTGCCGAGGATTTCGTCCTGGCTGTGCCGAAAGGCTTTGCCCAGCGCTTGACGGTCGAGATGCTCTCGCAGCAGCCGCTGATTGCGCCGGTGCTGCCGGGGCAGACGGTGGGTACGCTGCGTGTGAGCATCGACGGCAAGCCTTATGGCGATTATCCGGCGGTGGCGCTCGAAGGTGTTGCGGTGGCCGGGTTCTTCGGGCGGCTGATCGACGCCATCCGCCTCTGGTTCAACTGAAGCGTTGCGGCGCACGCGCCGGCGCTGTCCTGAAGGAAATTTTATGCCCGAGACCACGTGCTATCTGAACGGGCGCTTCATGCCGCTCGGCGAGGCGCGCATTTCGCCCCTCGACCGTGGCTTTCTCTACGCCGATGGCGTCTATGAGGTCATCCCGGTCTATTCGCGCCACCTTTTCCGCGTCGATGCGCATTTGCAGCGCTTGCAGAAATCGCTCGACGGGGTGCGCCTGCCCAATCCGCTCGAATTTTCCGCGTGGCGCGAGATTGCCCGGCGTCTGGTTGCCGCGGCGCCGTTCGAGGATCAGGCGCTGTACATCCAGGTGACGCGCGGCGCCGATGTCAAACGCGATGCGCCTTTTCCGCAGGGCGTGGCGCCGACGGTGTTTCTATTCACGGCACCGTTGCTGCGTCCCGATGAGGCCTTGCGCGCGCGCGGGGTCGGGGCGCTGACGACGCCCGATATCCGCTGGGGGCGCTGTGACCTGAAAAGCGTGGCGCTGCTCGCCAATGTGCTGGCGCGGCAGCTTGCCGTCGATGCCGGCTGCGCCGAGACGATCATGCTGCGCGACGGTTTTCTGACCGAGGGCTCGACGTCGAATGTTTTCGTCGTCAAGGATGGCGTCATCCTGACGCCGCCGCAGGATCACCGGGTTCTGCCCGGAACGACCTGCGATGTGGTGCTCGAACTGGCCGTGCGGCATGGCGCGGCGCATGCCCTGCGGCCGATTGCCGAGGCCGAGCTGCGTTCTGCCGACGAAGTGTGGCTGACTTCGTCGACCAAGGAGGTGCTGGCGGTGACTCTGCTCGATGGCGTGCCGGTCGGGCAGGGCGCGGCGGCCGGCCGTCCGGGGCCGGTGACACAGCGCATGTACGCCTGGTTCAATGCCTTCCGCGAAGAGGAGATGCGCCATGGCGCAGCCTGAAGCGACGCCAAGCCTGCTGGAGTTTCCGTGCGCCTTCCCGCTCAAGGTGATGGGGCTGGCGCATCCCGATCTGGCGCAAACGGTGCTGGCCATCGTCCTGCGTCACGCGCCCGATTATCAGGCGGCGACGATGGAAATGCGCGCCTCGCGCGGTGCCCGCTACGTCAGCCTGACCTGTACCATCAGGGCGACCTCGCGCGAGCAACTCGATGCCCTGTACCGCGAGTTGTCCGGCCACCCGATGGTCAAGGTGGTGCTTTGACCGCAGCGCCGCTGGTGCGCTGGCTTGGGCGGGTCGATTACGCCTCGTGCTGGCAGGAAATGGCCGCGTTCACCGCGCGCCGCGAGGCGCAGACGCGCGACGAATTATGGTTATGCGAGCATGCGCCGGTCTATACCCTGGGGCAGGCCGGCAAGCGCGAAGATTTATTGGTCGAAAGCGGCATCCCCCTGCTGCGCACCGACCGCGGCGGGCAGATCACCTATCATGGGCCGGGGCAGGTGGTCGTTTATCTGCTGCTCGATCTGGTGCGCCGTCAGCTGGGCGCGCGCGAACTCGTTTTTCGTCTTGAGCAGGCGGTCATCGATCTGCTGCTGGCGCACGGAGTGGCGGCGACACGCCGTCATGGCGCGCCGGGCGTGTATGTCGAAACCGACCGGGCGTTGGCCAAGATCGCCGCGCTTGGCTTGCGCGTGCGCAGGAAAGGCTGCTACCACGGCCTCAGCTTGAACGTGGAGATGGATTTGTCGCCGTTCTCGGCCATCAACCCTTGCGGTTATGCCGGACTGGCGGTGACGCAGACGCGCGATCTGGGCATCGGGTGTTCCTGTGCCGATCTGGCGCCGGCGCTGGCCGGGCATCTGCTGCGCCAACTGGAGACAACATGAACGACGAACAGCCGCCGGCCGACAAGGCCACAGGGAAAATTGCCGGGGTCAAGGAGAAAGGGGCGCTGAAAACGGCGCGCATCCCGATCAAGGTGATTCATCCGCAGGAAACCCTGCGCAAGCCGGCCTGGATTCGCGTCAAGGCCGGCAACGAGATTGGCCGTTTCGGGGAAATCAAGACGCTGCTGCGCGAACAGAAGCTGCATACGGTGTGCGAGGAGGCGGCGTGTCCGAACATCGGCGAGTGTTTCGGGCGTGGTACGGCGACGTTCATGATTCTCGGGGATATCTGCACCCGTCGCTGTCCGTTTTGCGACGTGGGACACGGCAAGCCGCTTCCTC
Organism: uncultured Propionivibrio sp.; assembly: GCA_964440925.1. Taxonomy (GTDB): domain Bacteria; phylum Pseudomonadota; class Gammaproteobacteria; order Burkholderiales; family Rhodocyclaceae; genus Propionivibrio. Next base: position 28,780 of record CAYTWY010000006.1, read on the forward strand.
CCGATGCTAACGAGCCGGAGAACCTGGCCGCCAGTGTGGCCAACCTGAAGCTGCGTTATGTGGTGATTACCAGCGTCGATCGTGACGATCTGCGCGATGGCGGGGCGCAGCACTTTGTCGAGGTGATCGCCGCCGTACGCGGGAAGTCGCCGCAAACGCAGATCGAAACACTGGTGCCGGATTTTCGCGGACGCCTGGAGCTTGCCATCGAGACCCTGGGTCAGGCGTTGCCCGACGTACTCAACCACAACATGGAAACGGTGCCGCGACTTTACAAACAGGCGCGCCCGGGCGCCGATTATGCGCACTCGCTGAATTTCCTCAAGGCGTTCAAGGCCCGCTATCCGCAGCTTCCGACCAAGTCCGGACTGATGGTGGGGCTGGGCGAGAGCGACGAGGAAATTCTGCAGGTTCTGCGCGACCTGCGCACACACGATGTGGACATGCTGACCATCGGCCAGTATCTGGCCCCTTCGGCGCATCATCTGCCGGTGCTGCGTTATGTCCCCCCGGAGACTTTCGCCATGTACGAGGCCGAAGCGCTCAGGATGGGATTTTCCGGCGCCGCCTGCGGGCCGATGGTGCGCTCCAGCTATTGGGCCGACCGGCAGGCGCACAGCGCTGGCGTCGATGGTTCACGCTAACAACGCTGCTGAACGAGGCGCCGGGTCGGGGGGAGATTATTCGGCGTTACGCAAGTAGTCGAGCATCGCCTGCGCCTGTGCTTCGGGAGCGTAAGCGAGGTGCAGCAGGATTTGTACCGGGCGCGGCAGTTTGCGTCCCGATTCATAGCGCGAGCCGCCCGACTGGGTGACCGCAATGCGGCTCCAGAACATCGACTGGTTGAGCGCCAGTTTCTTGCGCAGGGCGAGCGCCTGTTCTCCGTTCTGGAGATAAAGCTTCGGGGCTTTTCTGGCTTTGGGCTTGGCAGACATGATGGGACTCCATGACGAAAACAAGCAAATTGTACTCCAATGCCTTGAAACAAGGGGGCACCATCCGGGGAATTGCCAGAATTTACTTCGTTTCCGTCGCCGCCGTGGGGGGCGCGCGCCTGCGCCGTTTTTTCAGGCGTGCCGGGTAGTACATGGTGACCCAGGCGAGAAAGACGTATTTCACCGTTTTGCCCAGGCCGACGGCAAGCATGACACCGCCTGTCGATGGGTCGGCCAGCGAATAGATGAGCAGCGCCGGGGTTTGCGGCAAGGGCGATCCGGCGATGCAGGCCAGCGCCCACAGACCGTATTCATGCAGCCATTGGCTGGCCAGTTGCCAGGTGTTGTGCGCGAGCAGTTCCGGGTAGCGTGCCAGTACCAGTTCCTGGCCGAGGTAACGGAAGATTTCCACCAGCACGGCGCCACCCAGACCGCTGGTGATGCCGCAGAGCAGGCCGATGAACAGCCAGCGGTGCGGCGCGAGGAGGACGGCCGGTATCAGGACGAGGACGAACGGAAAGGAAAAGCTGGCAGTAGCGACGAAAGCGATCGACGCCACGACGAACGGGTAATAGCGGTGGCCGACGCTTATCTCGAGCAGTTTTCTTGCCCATTCGGGCATCAGTGGTTCTTTGCGCATCGTCTCAGATCTTCGGGCTTGCCGTCTGGCGGTAGCGGGGATACTCTTGCCTTTCGCCAGCCAACGCATTTTATTGCAAGGAGTGAGCCATGTGTTCCGATACCAGGAGTTTCAGCGGGGTTCGTTTGTTGTCGATTGTATGCGTTTTTTTCTGTGCCGCGCAGGTGTCGGTGGCGCGCAGTGAAGCCTTGTCGAACCAGGAGGCGGCCTCCGGCCTCAAGGAAGCGCTGACCCGAGGTGCCGAAATTGCGGTCGGGCAGCTCGGCAAGACCAATGGCTTCCTGGGCGACAAAAGGGTGAAGATTCCCTTGCCCGAGTCGGCGCGGGCGGCCGAGAAGATGATGCGTACCTTCGGCATGAAGAAACAGGCGGACGAATTGATCGAGACGATGAACCGGGCGGCCGAAATGGCGGTGGTCGAGGCCAAACCGATCCTCACCGGGGCAGTGAAGAACATGAGTTTTGACGATGCGCGCGGGATTCTGACCGGTGGCAATGACGCGGCGACACAGTATTTCAAGCGCGTGACGTCCTCCGAGCTGAGCGGCAAATTCCTGCCCATCGTCAAACAGGCGACGGCCAAGGTTGGTCTGGCTGCGCAGTACAACCAGTACGCCGGGCAAGCCGCCAAGCTGGGCTTGCTGGACAAGAAAGACGCCGATCTGGACAGTTACGTGACGCAGAAAGCGCTGGACGGTCTGTTCCTGATGATTGCCGAGCAGGAAAAAGCCATTCGCAAGGACCCGCTCGGCACCGGCTCGAATTTGCTGAAGAAGGTGTTCGGTAGCCTGGGGCAGTGAGTTTCCGAACCCGGCGAAAATCGGCGTGTGCTTGACAATCAAGGGCTTGCCGCGTAGATTCGCATCCCTGCCCGGCACTGTTGCCGCGCCGCGCCGATTTGAAGTTCAGCTTGCAGGCGCGTAATAAATCTGGCTAAAGCGGGCTATCGAGAAGTTTTTCCGAAACCCGTTCGCGCACGATGCTGAACGGGTTTTTCATTTTCAAGGTATCCATCATGCAGCCTGATCGTAGCGCCGAACTCTCCGCCCTCCTGCAACGTCGTCTGCTGATTCTCGATGGCGCGATGGGGACGATGATCCAGCGGCATCAGCTGCAGGAAGCCGATTACCGCGGCTCGCGCTTTGCCGATCATCCGCATGACCTGAAGGGCAACAATGATTTGCTGCTGCTCACCCGTCCCGAGATCATTCGCGGCATTCATGCCGAATATCTGGCCGCTGGCGCGGATATTCTCGAAACCTGCACCTTCAATGCGACGGCGGTTTCCCAGGCGGATTACAAACTCGAATCCATCGTCTATGAACTGAACGTGGCCGGGGCCAGACTGGCGCGGGAGGTGTGCGATGAATTCACCGCCAGAGAGCCCGGCAAGCCGCGCTTTGTCGCCGGGGTACTCGGGCCGACCTCGCGTACCGCGTCGATCTCGCCGGATGTTAACGATCCCGGTTACCGCAACACCAGCTTCGATGCGCTGGTCGAGACCTATAGCGAAGCGATTCGCGGACTCACTGACGGGGGCGCCGATATCCTGCTGGTGGAAACCATCTTCGATACCTTGAACGCCAAAGCCGCGCTGTTCTCGATCGAGCAGTTCTTCGAGAAGGCCGGACGCCGCTGGCCGGTGATGATTTCCGGGACGATCACCGATGCCTCCGGGCGCACGCTTTCCGGGCAGACGGCCGAGGCCTTCTGGAATTCGCTCAGTCATATCCGCCCCTTGTCTTTCGGTTTGAACTGTGCGCTCGGAGCCAGTGAGCTGCGCCAGTATGTCGAGGAGCTGGCACGGATTTGTGACTGTTTCGTTTCGGCACATCCGAACGCCGGTTTGCCGAATGCGTTTGGTGGTTACGACGAGACGCCCGAGCAGCTGGCCGATGAAATTGCCGACTGGGCGCGGCACGGTTTCGTGAATATTGTCGGCGGCTGTTGCGGTACTTCGCCAGAGCACATTGCCGCCATTGCCCGCCGGGTGGCCGGGCTGGCGCCCCGCCCTGTTCCGGTCGTTGAAAAGAAGCTGCGGCTGTCCGGGCTGGAGCCGTTCAATGTCGGGCCGGAGTCGTTGTTCGTGAATGTCGGCGAACGCACCAATGTGACGGGTTCGAAAGCCTTTGCCCGGATGATTCGCGAGGGGCGCTTCGATGATGCCCTGGCCGTTGCCCGGCAGCAGGTGGACAACGGTGCCCAGATCATCGACATCAACATGGACGATGCCATGCTCGACGGGTTGGCGGCGATGGATCGTTTCCTCAAGCTGATCGCTTCGGAACCGGACATCTCGCGGGTGCCGATCATGATCGATGCGTCCAAGTGGGAGATCATCGAAGCCGGCCTGAAATGTATCCAGGGCAAGGGTATCGTCAATTCGATTTCGATGAAGGAGGGCGAGGAGGCTTTCCTGCATCATGCCCGGCTGGCGCGCCGTTACGGTGCCGCCGTGGTGGTCATGGCCTTTGATGAGCAAGGGCAGGCCGATACCTATCAACGCAAGATCGAAATCTGTGAGCGTGCCTACCGCCTTCTGGCCGGAGACCCAAACCGGTTTCATCGCAAGATGGATGCAAGGCGGCCAGGAGGAAGTGACGAGACATACCCAGAGGGTAGGCGAGGAACTGACGACGACGCCAACGCCGCAGACGCTTGCGAAGGAATCGGTTTTCCGCCGGAAGACATTATTTTTGATCCGAATATCTTTGCCATTGCTACCGGCATCGAGGAGCACAACAACTACGCGGTGGATTTCATCGAGGCCTGTCGCTGGATTCGCGCCAACCTGCCGCATGCGCAGATTTCCGGTGGTGTTTCCAACGTGTCGTTCTCCTTCCGTGGCAACGATGCGGTGCGTGAAGCCATCCACACCGTCTTCCTCTACCATGCGGTCAAGGCCGGGTTGTCGATGGGTATTGTCAATGCCGGCATGGTCGGTATCTACGACGATCTCGACCCGGAGTTGCGCGAGAAGGTGGAAGCCGTCGTACTGAACAAATCACCGGAGGCCGGTGAGGCGCTGGTCGAGTTTGCGCAGACCGTGAAAGAGGGCAAGGCGAAAGACTCGGGCCCCGATCTGTCATGGCGTCAGCTGACGGTTGAAGCGCGTCTCTCGCATGCGCTGGTCAAAGGCATTACCGATTTTGTCGTCGCCGATACCGAGGAGTGTCGCGCTGCGCTTGCCGCCGCCGGCAAACCGCCGCTGGCGGTGATCGAGGGGCCGCTGATGGGCGGCATGAACGTGGTCGGCGACCTTTTTGGTGCAGGCAAGATGTTCCTGCCGCAGGTGGTCAAATCGGCGCGTGTGATGAAGCAGGCGGTGGCGCATCTGATCCCCTACATTGAAGAGGAAAAACGGCGCACCGGTGTTTCCAGCAAGGGGCGGATCATCATGGCCACGGTCAAGGGCGATGTGCACGACATCGGCAAGAATATCGTCGGCGTGGTGCTCGGCTGCAATGGCTACGAAGTCATTGATCTCGGCGTGATGGTATCCTGCGACAAGATATTGCATGCGGCGAAGGAACACGGGGCTCAGGCCATCGGTCTTTCCGGTTTGATCACGCCGTCGCTCGAAGAGATGAGCCATGTGGCCGCCGAAATGCAGCGCCAGGGCTTCGAGGTGCCGTTGCTGATTGGCGGCGCGACGACCAGTCGCGCGCATACGGCGATCAAGATTGCCCCGAATTATGCCGGTTCGGTGGTCTATGTGCCGGACGCTTCGCGTGCCGTGGGCGTGGTGACCCGACTGTTGTCGATTGATCAGGCCGCCGGTTACAAGGACGAGGTGGCGGCCGATTATGCGCGCGTTCGCGAGCAGCATGCGGGCAAGAAAGGGGTATCGCTGGTATCGCTGGAGAGCGCCCGGCGCAACCGTTTTGTCTGGAACAGCGAGCCGTCCTGCGCACCGCTTGCGCCGGCCAGACCGGGGCTGCACGTGCTGCGCGCAATCGATCTGGCCGTGCTGGCCGAATACATCGACTGGGGGCCCTTCTTCCAGACCTGGGATCTGGCGGGGGCTTTCCCGAAAATTCTTGATGACGCGGTGGTTGGTGAGACGGCCCGCTCGGTCTTTGCCGATGGCCAGGCCATGCTGGAGCAGATTATTGCCGGGAAGTGGCTGACGGCCAACGCCGTATTCGGGCTGTATCCGGCGAATGCGGTTGGCGACGACATCGAGCTGTACGCCGACGAAACGCGCACAACGACGCGGATGGTCTGGCACAACCTGCGCCAGCAGCATGAACGTCCGGCGGGCAAGCCACACTATTGCCTGAGCGATTTTGTTGCGGAGAAAGGTACGCCGGACTGGGTCGGAGCGTTTGCGGTGACGGCCGGGATCGGCATCGAGAAGAAGCTGGCCGAATTTGCCGCGACTCACGATGATTACCGCGCCATCATGCTCAAGTCGCTGGCCGACCGCTTGGCCGAAGCCTGTGCCGAGTGGTTGCACGCGCAAGTGCGGCGCGATTACTGGGCATATGCCAAAGATGAAACGCTCGATAATGCCGCGTTGATTCGCGAAGCCTATCGTGGCATCCGTCCGGCACCCGGTTACCCGGCATGCCCCGACCATACGGCCAAGGGGGCTCTGTTTGCCCTGCTTGACGCGCCAGCCAACGCCGACATGGGCATTACCGAATCCTTCGCCATGACGCCGGCAGCCGCTGTTTCCGGCTTCTATCTCGGGCATCCGCAAGCGCGCTATTTCGCCGTCAGCAAGATCGGTCGCGATCAACTCGAAGACTGGGCGCAACGCGCCGGGATGAGCGTCGCCGACGCCGAACGCTGGCTGGCTCCGGTGCTTTGAGGGCGCACGCTTTTTTTAACCACAGAGAGCACGGAGGAATGCGCGGCAACAGAATTCATGCGATTTTGTTTTTCTCTGTGTTCTCCGTGGTTAAATCCGGTTTTTACTGAGTCCTTTGCGCCGTGAGCCTTCCTGATTTTGTCAAAACCCGTGTCGATCTGTCGGCACATACCAC
>CAYTWY010000006.1:35445-36692 GCA_964440925.1 uncultured Propionivibrio sp.
CCGTGAGCCTTCCTGATTTTGTCAAAACCCGTGTCGATCTGTCGGCACATACCACACTGGCTTTGCCCGGTCATGCGGCGCTGTTTGCCGAGGTGACGAGCAGCGCCCGCTTGTCGGCGCTGGTCGGGGTGACGGGACCTCGCTTTGTCCTCGGTGGCGGCAGCAATGTCGTATTGACCGGCGATTTTGACGGACTGGTCTTGCACATGGCGATCCGCGGGCGCGAACTGCTCAGTGAAGACGCAGATGCCTGGTATGTCTGCGCCGGGGCGGGCGAAAACTGGCATGACTTTGTGCAATGGACGCTGGCTCAGGGCTGGCCGGGGCTGGAGAATCTGGCACTGATTCCCGGCACGGTGGGCGCCGCGCCGGTGCAGAATATCGGCGCTTACGGGCTGGAGGTTGGTGAGCGCCTGCATGCGCTGGAGGCCTGCGATATGTGCACCGGCGAGATGATTCGTCTGGATCGTCAGGCGTGTCGGTTGGCCTACCGGGACAGCCTGTTCAAGCAGGAGGGTTGGCATCTCGATGCGCGTCGGGTCATCACCCGAGTGATCTTCCGCTTGCCGAAACGCTGGCAGGCTCTGAGTACCTATGCCGATCTGGCGGGGGAACTGGCGGCGCGTGAAATTCGGGCACCCAGTGCGCAGGATATCGCCGCTGCCGTGGTCGCCGTGCGCCAGCGCAAGCTGCCTGATCCGGCAACGATCCCCAACGCCGGCAGTTTTTTCCACAATCCGGTGGTGGATGCGGAGCGCGCGCAACGCCTGCGTGCGGCACACCCTGCACTGCCGTGTTACCCGCAGCCGGACGGGCGGGTCAAACTGGCGGCCGGCTGGTTGATTGATCAGGCCGGCTGGAAGGGCAAGTATCTCGGGTCGGTGGGGATGTACGAGAAGCAGGCGCTGGTTCTGGTCAATCGCGGTGGCGCGAACGGACACGCGGTGGCGGCAGTGATGCAGTGCGTGCAGCGTGACGTGGCGACGATGTTTGGCGTGGAATTGACCCCGGAGCCGGTTTTTCTCTAGTTCTTATAAACGGGGGAGAAACCACGGAGGACACGGAGCGCACGGAGAAAAACAATTTCCGTCGGGCGCAGCGTGCCCGACGGATCATGGCCATGGTCAGTGCATGGGACGCGGGACGGCAGGCTCGGATTGGGTAGCAGAAGGTGATTGATGGAAATCAATCGTGGTCTGTCCCTTATTGTTCCGATTCTACGTCGCGCAGAATAGCTTGTCCAACGT